>JAOZSS010000201.1 GCA_029939545.1 Kiritimatiellia bacterium
TGCCGCCTTCTCGATCGCAGCGGCCGATAGCGTGGTCGATACCCCGCAGCAGGCCGCCCGGGGCTCGGATCTCATAGTACTCTGCGTCCCCGTTCTCAAGTTGGCCGAGATGGCGCAGGCCTGTCTGCCGGGACTGGAGCCCGGCACCGTCCTGACCGATGTTGGCAGTACCAAACACGACGTTATCGCGGCCATGGCTCCGGTCCTTGAAGGTTCCGGGGTTGAGTTTATCGGATCGCATCCCATCGTCGGGTCCGAGGAAACCGGGATTGAAGTGGCCCGTGAAGATCTCTACCAGGATGCCACCGTTGTTGTGACGCCGCTAATCGGCAGCAGCCCCGATGCCGTCTCCCGCACCGTGACGTTCTGGGAGATCCTCGGCAGCAAGGTACAGGTGATGACCCCGCAGGCCCACGATGCGATCGTGGCGCGTACCAGCCATTTGCCGCACTTGGTGGCAGCCGCCCTCGCCGGGGCCGTCTGTCGCGACCCCGAGGATATTGCCCCACTGTGCGGCTCCGGGTTCCGCGACACCACGCGGATTGCCTCCGGGTCCGCCGAGATCTGGCACGACATTGTCCGTACCAACCGCAGTGCGATCCAGTCCGAACTGGATGCGTTCACAGCCACAATCGATCGGCTGCGCAAGCTGATTGATGACGAAGACTACGAAGGCGTCCACCAGTTCCTCGACGAGTGCCGCGCCCGTCGGAAGAAAGTCTTCACCAGCGAGTAATCCCTCTATGACAGCCACCAACTCCATAACCGTCGCGCCCTGCTCACGCATCGCGGGCGAACTGCGTGTGCCCGGCGACAAGAGCGTGTCGCACCGTGCCGCCATGCTCGCGGCTGTCGCTCATGGCATCTCGACAGTCGAGGGCTTTCTTGAGAGTGAGGACTGTCTTTGTACGTTGCATGCAGTCGAGCAGTTGGGGGTGCAGGTCGAAAGGGACGGCGCAAGCATACGGATTGATGGAACCGGCGGGTTGCTACGCGAGCCCTGCGGGCCGCTGGACCTTGGCAACTCCGGGACGGGGATGCGCTTGCTGGCTGGCTTGCTGGCCGGCCAACCGTTCACTACGGAGCTAACGGGCGATGCCTCGCTGTGTTCGCGGCCGATGCAGCGCATTCGCGACCCCCTGCAACAGATGGGCGCGACGGTTGATCTGCTCGGGGAGGGGGGATGCGCCCCCATGCGTATTCGTGGGGGTCGCTTACATGCGATCAACTATCCGCTACCTGTGGACTCGGCTCAAATCAAGTCGTGCACGCTGCTGGCTGGTCTGTATGCCGAGGGCACAACGGTCGTGATGGGCTCGAAGCCAACCCGCGATCACACAGAACGAATGCTCTGTTTGATGGGTGCTGGGGTTGCAGGAGGCGGCTGCGAGGTATCGATCGAGAGCGTTGGAGGAACGAACCTTCCCCTGAAGGGCACTCATGTGCGAGTGCCGGGCGATTTTTCTTCAGCTGCTTTTTGGCTGGCATTGGCGGCCTGTAGGGAGGGCAGCGAGGTGACGGTCAAGTCGATGGGGCTGAATCCCAGTCGGACGGCCCTTCTCGATGTGTTGGTTCGGATGGGCGCACAGGTTGAGATCGATGCGGCAGACGCTCTGGGTTCAGGATACAACCCGAAGACTGTGGGTGAACCGATCGGTGACGTTACCATACGAGGTGGTGGGCTTCGCGGGACTGTTGTTGAGGGAGGAGAGATCCCAAACCTGATTGACGAATTGCCGCTTGTAGCCGTATTGGGTGCCTGTGCACGGGGAACGACCGTGATCCATGATGCAGGGGAACTACGGGTCAAAGAATCGGACCGCATTGCGACGACTGCCGCGCTCCTGCGTGCGGTCGGGGTTCGGGTTGATGAACAGAGCGACGGCATGATCGTGCATGGCGGTACAATCTCGGGCAACGTGACGGTCGAGAGTGGAGGAGATCACCGCATCGCCATGGCGGGGGCGATCCTAGGGCTGTTGGCGGACGACTCCGTGACTGTGCGTGATATCGCCTGCATCGCAACATCTTATCCGTCGTTCTGGGACGATCTCGAATGTGTCCGGGCGTGAAAGGTAAATCTCTATGGGCAAAGTAATCGCTATCGACGGTCCTGCCGCGTCTGGAAAGTCTACCGTAGCTAAACGCGTTGCCGCCGCGCTGGATGACGCCCTCTACGTGGATTCAGGCGCGGTCTATCGCGGCATCACGTGGGCGGCACTGGAGCGGGGCGTGGACGTGCATGACGCGGATGCGGTTGAGGCGATGTTGGGCGAGCTGGATGTTAGATTCTTTTCGCGGGATGGGGCGGCAGGTTTTTCGATCGATGGCATCGAGCCTGGTACGGCGATCCGTACCCAGGCCGTGAACAATGCCGTGAGCCCGGTGGCGGTGATTCCTGCTGTGCGGGTCCAGGTGGTCAAATGGCTCCGGGAGATGGCCTCACTTGGCACGTTGGTGATGGAAGGGCGCGACATCGGTACTGCGGTCTTTCCTAACACACCGCACAAGTTCTACCTCGACGCCTCAGCCGAGGAGCGCATTCGCCGCCGCCATCGCGAGATGGCCGCCGATAGCGCCATCGATGAAGATGAAGTGGGAACCTCTCTGCGCCGCCGTGACAAGATCGATAGCAGTCGCAAGATGGACCCGCTGCAGGTGGCTCCCGGCGCCACGCGTATTGACTCAACCGCGATGGGGATCGACGACGTCGTGAACACGATTCTTTCGGCCGTGAGCGAAGATGTCTAGCATGGCCATCGATGCTGTCCTCGCGCATCCCGCATCCCGTCGATCCTTCTCCGACCTCCGGCTTGCCCTCCGAAGCTTAGCGACGAAGGAGGGCCGCACTTGGTTTTGCCTTGCACTGTGAATGGCTCGCGGTTAAGTTGCCTGTCGTTTTGTATCAATAGAGAGAAGTTGTCTGATGCCCAAGAGTGATGCGATAGAAGCCGAAGGTGTGGTGGTCAAGGTGTTGCCGGCCACGATGTACACTGTACGGCTAGAGAACGGCCACGAGCTGCTGGCCCATATCTCAGGAAAGATGCGCAAGCATTTCATTCGCATCACGGCCGGCGACCGCGTCACGGTCCAGATTTCCCCCTACGACCTCTCCAAAGGCCGCATCACCTACCGCTACCGCGACTAACCCTCCGTGGCTTCCGCCTGCCCTCCGTAGCTTTAGCGAAGGGGGGTGTCTCCGTGGTTCATATTCCTCACGTCAACCCATACAGCCGAAGCGTACGCCGGAAATCATGTGGCAGGGGTGCCTTGGCTCGAATCAGTCCCCCGCTGATCGGGTTCTTGAGCTGAAGCCCGTAGGCATGCAGCATCTGCCGCCCCACCTTGGTGAGCTTCTCTGAATGCTTAGAGCGGGAGCCGTACTGGCGGTCGCCGATTACCGGGTGTCCCATCCCGGCCAGGTGTTTGCGGATTTGATGGGTGCGACCCGTTTCGATCCGCACCGATACGTGACTCGACTCGCGGTTGCTGTCCAGCACCCGCACATGTGAAATGGCGCTATCCCCGCCAATCGGCGTCTCCAGCGTCTGCTCCTCGGGTGTCACGGTTCCCGTCACGAGCGCACGGTAGACCTTGTTCACATCGTGACGCTTGAAGAGCTGCATTGCAGGTTCCAGCGCTTCCTTGTGGCGTGCCAGCAGGAGACACCCGGTCGTGTCCTTGTCGATCCTGTGGACACAGCAGGGCCAGTTGGCCTGTTCCTGGTTCTGCAGCCGCTGCTCCAGGCTGCGCGGTCCGTTCGAGAGTGTGGCGGCCGGCTTGTTGACCACAATGTAATCGTCGTCCTCGTAGAGCGTCGCGATGCTAACCTTCGTGGGCCGCGAATCGTGCGGCACAATCTCCACCACGTCACGCATGCGCAATGGGTGACGCGCCATCCATATCCGCTTGCGGTTCACGAACACGTGCCGCGCATTCAAAAGCCCCTTGGCCGCATTGCGCGAGATCCCCAGCCGCTGCGCCAGAAAATCCAGCAGCGTAACCCCCTTCTCCTCGTTCGAAACCGTGTATCGCTCTGTATCCATTCCAGAACGGTAGCATGGCAAACGGCTTCATGGAAACGACCAACCTATGCGGAAGTCCAGCGTAAGCGGTTTCGCCCACGAGCAGTGATTGACTCAA
>JAOZSS010000202.1 GCA_029939545.1 Kiritimatiellia bacterium
GAAACATAGACCTTCGAGATGAGGCATAGCTTGACAAGCGCAACTGCATCTGAGAAGGAGTCGCGAAACGCCTCTTCGTATACGCCGAATTGCGCCAGCCGGTCGCGCTTTACCAGAAAGCCACTAGGAATGTACTCCTCACGTTTAAGAAAGAGCGCCAGCAGCTTGGGTGGATCCACCAACGAATCTGCGTATGGATGTTTTCCATCTTTCCCCACCCCGTATAGATGATCAGGAGGCAGATCCTCAACATCGTCTTTCCAGCTATGCCACATTTGGAGAGGAGCGTATACCATATCCGCATCGGGGTGCGCTTCCAGTATCGCGACCTGCTCCTCCAACTTGATCGCCAGCCAAACGTCATCGCCATCCAAAAATGCAAGGTATCTTCCTCTTGCGCTTCGCACGCCCACATTTCGCGAGGCACTCATACCTAGATTTGCGTGATCCCGATGCTCCAGGTAGCGCACCTTTGCGGGATGTTCTTCCGCATATCGCCGGGCAATTCCGGTACTCTTGTCATCCGAGCCGTCGTCCACCAGCAACAGCTCCCAATGGTCATAAGTTTGGGCAAACACGCTCTCGACGGCTTCTTGAATATACTTCTCTTCGTTAAAGAAGATAATGACAGCAGAGACGAGTGGCCTATCGCTCACATTTCACCCGCAATCCAACATGCCCCTGGCTGAAAACAATGTCCAAACATCCAAAGGTATTATCTGAGTAGACCATACGCAGGGCAGCCATTGAAGAGCGGTGGCAATTAGGTAATCATCTCGTAATTGAGCATCTGCGACAGCCACTTGGCAAACGCCTCCCCATCGACATTCTCGACTCCAGCGCGGGGTAGCTGATACCGGTCACTGCCGCGCCAAACGCAGTCAACGACAGTCGAGCAAGCACAGTCAAAACCAGCTTCTCGAGCGCTCTTGACGCTCTCCTTCGCGTAGTTTCCGTAAGGGTAGGCCAAGCTCGTGACGGGCCGCCCTGTGTGCTCCTCCAGGAAGGCCTTGCTTCGGCGCATTTCATCCAGCTGCAGACGCTCCGGGAGTGCAGAAAGAAAAGGATGTGTCACGGTATGCGAACCGACCTCGATGAGTTCTCCCTGGGCCAGGGAAGGCAGTTCATCGAGGGATAGAGGGCGCGAGGGTGGGCGCGTGTCGAGCTCAACGCCAGACCACGCCCGGAGGTCATCCATCACTTTGCGCCGCTCGACTTCACGCAGAGGCTGTAGCAATTGATGAAGTTCGAGGTAAAGTGAATGGCGCAGGCTGGGAGCTTCCCGCCCATCAACAATCCAGCCACGAAAGTTCTGATACTCGCCCTCACTCCATTCCGCCGCTTCACCCAACGCCCATTGAAAGTCCTCGCCATTGATACTGAGCGTCAGCTGTTCCGGCAACGCCCCCAGTCGCAGAAGTGTCCCTCCCAGCTCATCCCACCAGAACTCACGCTTCTGCCCGACGTATCCACTGGCTACAAAAACAGTAGCTGGAATGGTGTATTGTTCCAACAATGGCTTGGCGGTGTGGAGATTGTCAGCATACCCGTCATCAAAGGTCACCGCTACGGCTCGATCGGGAACACGGCCCTCCTTGTGCGCTTGAACCAACTCCCGGAGGCTGATGGGGTGAGCTATTTGCTGTAGTACGTCCAGGTGTTCGGCAAAATGTTCGGCTGTTACACACAATTCCCAGGGGTCGACCTCCACCGCAGCAATACGGTGGTACGCCAAGACTAGCGCTCGTGCGGAGCGTCTCCTCCGATATCTGTCAATTGATAAGAGCACTCTATGGAGTATTTCTCTGATCATGCTCTGACTATGGGTTGCATGGTGCTCACGGCCATTGGACTGATGTTCCACAGACGGTTGGCAATGAGGGCCGCGCGTCAGGCCGTTCAGCGAACGTGGCACACGACCGAACGGCTCACGCCTGCAGCTCCCAGGTGTGCTCGAGCAGCGCAAAGGCATCACTGGCCGTCTGCTGCTCACCGGGGCCAATAACGTTGCTGCCTGTAACGGTGAGTATGGCCGCCGCTTCGATGCGATCTGCACTAACATGATTCTCGAGGGCCGTCACGTTGAGCTGATAGCGGCCTGCCGGAAGCAGTAGCTTTGGTATACGACAAGCGATCTCACCCTGTCCCTGTAGGTGGTTCAGTTCCAGCCCGAGATACTGGGTGTTACATCGGAAGATCGCCCTCCCCGCAAGATCGTAGAAACTGATTTCAAAGGATACGTCGTTCGCAATCGCAGCGGTCTTGTAGGCGAGTACGATCTGTAGTGGCATGCCGGACGGCGAACTCTGAATGACTCGGCCCTGAGCGTTCTCGATCTGGATTCCCGTGACACGTATCAGGCCGGAACCCGTACGATCATGACGTTCGTCAAGGGGCAGCTGGGAGAGCGTGAGCAGTTCACTCATATAGCTGGACACCACATCCTGGGCAGGTCCGTCCCGCCTGATCATACCCCCGTCCAATTGTATGACGCGTTTGCAGAATCTCTGGATGGCAACCATATTGTGGCTGACGAACAGCACTGTTTGCCCGGTCCTGAATGCCGAATCTTCCATCTTCTCGATACACTTCTTCTGAAAAGCCAAATCTCCTACTGCCAGTACTTCATCGACCAGCATGATGTCCGGATCCAGATGAGCTGCCACGGCAAATGCCAACCTGACGAACATGCCCGACGAGTACCGTTTTACCGGTGTGTCCAGGAACCTCTCTACCTCCGAGAACGCCACGATGTCATCAAACTTACGGTCTATCTCAGCTTTCTTCATCCCGATGATTGCGCCGTTGAGATAGACGTTCTCGCGCCCCGTCAACTCCATGTGGAATCCGGTACCCACTTCCAGCAGACTTCCCACGCGGCCGCAGACATCGGCATATCCCTCGGTCGGCTCGGTAATGCCGGTCACAACTTTCAGAAACGTGCTTTTTCCCGAACCGTTGCGCCCGATAATCCCGACGATCTCGCCCTGGTCTACCGTCAGGTCAATATCGCGCAGCGCCCAGATCCATTCGCCGGTGTCTTCGTTATCGCCGCGGGATGCCCAGGACTGCAGTTTGCGGATTGGGGCTGACAGGGAATGCATCACCGATTCCCGCAGCGTCGGGTAGCTGTTGCGGATGCCCAGCCGATAGTGCTTGGACAGGCCCTCAGTTTGGATTGCGAAGTCACTCATTTGACAGTTACACGATGTCTGCGAAGCTTTTCTCAAGTCGGCGGAAGAAGAACAGACCACCCGTCAGGATCACAGCAGTCGCTGCGGCAGACACCAACAGCATGATGCCCGGAGGCGCCGACTTACCCAGAAGTGCCCAACGGAATCCCTCGACGACGCCAACCATAGGGTTGATGGCGTATAGGGCCTGCCATTTCGAGGGCACCAGCGAGCTCGCGTAGGCCACCGGCGTGATAAAGAGCCAGAACTGGGCCAGGAAGGGTATGGTATATCTTATGTCCCGGTAGCTCACGTTCAGGGCTGACAGCCAAAGGCCAACAGAAAGCGCCGCCGCCAGGGCCAGCAACACGAATAAGGGCAAGGTCAGCACCGCCCATCCGGGAAAGACACCATAGTACCACATGATCCCTATCAGCACAACAAACGCGATCAGGAAGTCCATCAAGCCGGCAATTACCGACGCAAGAGGAATGATCAGTCGCGGGAAGTAGACCTTCGAGAGCACCTCGGAATCCTGAACAAGACTGTTACTTGACTGTGTCAACGCATACGCGAACAGTTGCCACGGCAGCAGCCCGCAAAAGGAGAAGACAGGATAGGGCACGCCGTCAGATGGAACCCCTGCCAGCTTGCCGAAGAAGACACTGAAGACAACCATCGTCATGACCGGCTGGAGTATGGCCCAGGTGGCGCCAAGAATGGTCTGCTTATAGCGGACCTTTATGTCACGGATCACCAGGAATGCGAACAGCTCGCGGTGATACCACAGTTCACGGAAGTTGATCGGGACCCACCCGAGATGCGCCTGCCTGCGAACGACCGGCCGGGGTGTGTTTCCGTTAGATTCTGTCGCTACCATCTCATCTCCCAATGCGGGGGCAACGGCTTTCCTAGAAGGCCAGATTGATACACAAGGACAGGCCAGCCTCCTACACAAAAG
>JAOZSS010000203.1 GCA_029939545.1 Kiritimatiellia bacterium
GTATTGCCTTCCGCCTTCCTGAAAGCGTCGGCTCCACACTTGTCTGTCGGGGCTCAATCACGCGGCCCGCACACTTCCTGTGTACGCTTCACCGGTCCGGTCGCCCTTGGTGGTCCAGCATGCGCTAAACCACCGAACGCGGCGCAACACTCGGTTCACGATCGCTGGTCAGGCGGTCGGGTGGGCATCTCACCCACTGGGCTATAGCGCTCACCAGAACTGACCCACCGGTGCTCACATAAACTGACCCACCAGAAGCGGTGTTCTTCTTCCGAGTAGTCAGAGATCTCGGGCGGTGAAGGGGCGAGAGGGAAGGAAATCTGGCCCGGGCTCGTGGACTGGTGCTTGCTTTCGGTCGGGATGTGAGGGACGCTCTCGTCCTACCTTTGCCTACAAAAACTCCGGCAGGACGAGAGCTTGCATAGCCTGAGCATCCTAAGCGAAACCCTGGGTTTTCGCTCGTAACCCTCCAGGAACGTTTCACGTTCCGCCCCGGCTGGTACCGCGACGACGAGGTCTCCGACCTGGTCCTCCCGTATTACTTCGTGCTGCGAGGGTTGTTGCGGAGCCGGCCCGATTTGCGGCCGTGCCTGACGCGATGCCGACACTGCCGGATTTTCTTCCTGTCCCATCCCCGGAACAAGGGCCGCAAGGACCTCGGATGCCCCTTCGGCTGCCGGGACGCGCACCGCAGGAGGTGCTCGACCAGGCGCAGCACGAACTACAACCAGACGGAATCCGGGAAGACGAAGAAGGAGCGGCTCAACACCAGGCGCCGGCAGGCAGGAGACCCCGAGGTCGAGCCGGAGGAGGCGAGCGAGCCTGACGAGATCGAGTTCAATTCAGAGATCGTCACGCACATCGTGATGGTCACCAGCCTGATCGAGGGCTTTGCCGTCAGCCGCAGGCAAGTCGTCACGATGCTTCGCCAGATGGTGAGACAACACAGCATATTTCGGGAGAGTCGACACGACTACCTTGTGCGCTGGCTCACAGAACACCCTCCATGAGGACACGAATGGCGCGCGATGTAGAGCTTTCGAGCTTTGACCTGCGGTACGAGAATCACCGGATGAAGAACTCCAGGCTGGAGGCGAAGTTGCTCGTCTCCATCCAGGAACGCGGCGTCGAAAGGCCGCTGGAAGGCGTGGATATCGACGCCGGAAGAATCCTGCTCAACGGCTTCAAGCGGTACCGCTGTGCGCGCAGGCTCGGCCTCGGCATGGTGCCGTATGCCTCGCTGGGGAGCGACGAAGCGATGGGCATCATCGCGGTGCTGCGCGCTTCCGGCGAGAAGCAATTGAGCATCATCGAGCAGGCACAGTTCATCGAGGACCTGAGCCAGCAGCACCGCTTGACCGTCCCTGAGATCGCCGAGTGTCTGTCACGGAGCAAGTCGTGGGTGGTCATGCGTCTGGGGCTGGTCCGCGAGATGGAGGGAGTGGTGCGGGAGAAAGTTCTTCGCGGGGCGTTTCCAGTCTACTCCTACATGTACACGCTGCGGCCGCTGCTGCGCAGCAGCGGAGTCAGCAAGGAGAAAGTAGAGGCGTTCGTCGCGGCGACAGCCGGGAAGAAGCTCAGCATCCGGGAGATCCAACAGCTGGCAGACGGCTACTTCAGTGGGCCGAAGTGGTTTCAAGAGGAGATCGACAGCGGCCATCTCGCACTCGCCCTCGAGCGGATCGAGAAGGTGCCGGCGGCACCCGAGGGCTTGAGCAAGTTCGAGCAGGTGCTCCTTGGTGACCTCGAGGCCCTCTCGAAGTCGCTACGACGGGTGCTGCGCAAAAGCCAGCATCCGCAGCTCAAGACCCGGACGTTTCGTGCTCAAGCCAGTCTCTTGCTCGCGGGCATCCTCAGTCGCATGGGCGCCTTTCAGAAGGCGTTGAGAGAACTTCATGATCGCACCAGACAGGCGTAAGGCGATCTTCCTGCTGCACCAGGAAGGCATGGGTGTGCGGCAGATCGCCCGCAGACTGCGTGTCTCGCGCAACACCGTCCGCGCGATCATCGAAAAGCAGGGCACGGCGCCGGCCACCATCCGCAAGGACAAGCTCCAGATCGACCAGGAGCTGCTGGAGCGTCTTCTTGGCGATTGCGAAGGGTACCTCCAACGGGTCCACGAGAAGCTGGTCGAGGAGGAGAAGATCGACGTCAAGTACTCCACGCTGACACGGATGATCCGGGACCTCGGAATCGGCCGCAACAAAAAGACCAGGTGCGACCGCGTGCCGGACGAACCGGGAGCGGAGATGCAGCACGACACCAGCCCGTACACCGTCTTGATCGGGGATCAGCGGGTCAAGGTCGTCGCCAGCCTCCTCTACCTGCGGTACTCGAAGCGGCGCTACCTGAAGTTCTACCGCTGCTTCAACCGCTTCCGTATGAAGTGCTTCTTCCACGAAGCGCTGACCTTCTTGGGGTACGCGGCCGCGATCTGCATCATCGACAACACCAACCTGGCACGCCTGAGGGGCACGGGGAAGAACGCCGTGATCGTCCCGGAGATGACGGCGTTTTCAGAGCAATACGGCTTCGACTTCCGCTGCCATGAGGTCGGACATGCCAATCGCAAGGCCGGAGATGAGCGCGGTTTCTGGACGGTCGAGACGAACTTCTTCCCGGGCCGGAACTTCTCGAGTTTCGAGGACCTGAACGAGCAGGCATTGCACTGGTCAACGGTGCGGCTGTTGAACCGGCCGATCGCCAAGACCGGACTGATCCCGGCGAAGGCGTTCGAGTTCGAGCGGTCGTTCTTGACCAAGCTGCCGGCACATCTTCCCGCACCCTACCTCGTTCATGAGCGGGTTACCGACCAGTACGGTTTCGCCGCTGTTGACGCCAACTTCTTCTGGGTGCCCGGCACCGACCGCGCTGATGTCACCGTGCTTGAGTACAGCGATCGGCTGAAGATCTACAGGCGGCGGGAACTGCTGATCGAGTACGAGTTGCCGAAAGATGGGGTGAAGAACCGGCGCATCAGCCCCAAGGGCCAACCCAAGCCACGACATCTTCCCAAGCACCGGAAGAAGCCCACGGCCGAGGAAGAGAAACGGCTGCGAGCCATGGACGAAGCGGTGGCAGCGTGGCTGGACTTCGCCCTCGAGCCGAAAGGCATCGCGCGGCACCGGGTCATCCGTGAGCTGTATCGGCTCTCGAAGCGGATGCGGGCACCGCTCTTCATTCGCGCGGTTGTGCGTGCCACCAAGTACCGGATCCGCTCCGTCGAGACCATTTCGCGTATTGCGCAAATGATTCTGAGTGAGGGCGACGGGACGCTGCCGGCGGCGGATGTTGATGAGAGCTTCCTCCAGCGCCCCGCCTATCTCGACGGGCATCTGACCGACGCGCCGAGCTTCAAGGACTTTGACGGCATGCTGGACGACCCGGAGGAAGAGGAAGATGAAAGCGAAGACGAAGAGGCCGAACATGGATGATGAACTGGTCAAGACCCTGAAGTACCTGCGCATGTCGAACCTGCTCGTGCGGTGGGACGAATACCTGGAGGCGGCCCGCAAGGGACGCTTCTCGGCGCATCGCCTGCTGCGCCACGTCCTCGAAGAAGAGTCCCGGGCCCGGCGCGCCAACGCCCTCCAGCACAGGCTCAAGCGGGCTCGGATCCCGGAGATGCTGGTGATGGAGACCTTTCCGTTCCAGCGGCAACCGAAGCTCGACAAGAAGAAGCTCGTCTCGATCTTTGACGCCTTCGACTTCTTCGAAAAAAACCAGAACATCATCTGGGTCGGACCGACCGGATGCGGCAAGACGGGACTCGCAACGAGCTTTCTTGTGGAAGCCATCCACCGCGGGGGCACGGGACGGCACGTTCTCTTCCCGGAGCTCGTTGCTGAGCTGTACGCATCCGTGGCGGACCACTCGGAACAGAAGGTGATCAAGCGCTACCTCTCGTACGACTGTTTGCTGATCGATGAAATCGGCCATGTCGAAGTCGAGCCTGTTCAGGCCGGTCTCTTCTTCACCCTGATGCACAAACGGCATCGCAAGAAGTCCACGCTGATCACTTCCAACCTCGGTTTCGGCGACTGGCGTTCCTTCCTCAAGAATGACCACCTGACCGCCGCCCTGATCGATCGCCTCACGGAAAGCAGCCACGTCATCAAC
>JAOZSS010000204.1 GCA_029939545.1 Kiritimatiellia bacterium
CAATTGATCAACCCGTGCTGCTCAACCAAGAAATTTCAAATATATTTGGCTAGACTGGAAGATGGCGACATCCTCCACGAAGTTCTCGATGCGTTTGCCGGGGAGCAGTCCATCCGAGCGGCGTCATTGATGGCCGTCGGCGGAATCATCCGCACCGACACCGGCCTCGCCCAACTCGGCCAAGGCTACTGTCGCCCCAACATGAAATTCCCGCTCGGGAATCCGTTCTTTAGAGGTCTGAGCAAACCGCCACCCTGTCCCCCGTCTCTTTTGCGGTTTTCGTGTATTTCGTAGTTTCTCAACTGCCGAATGCAGGGTGAACATAGCGGAGAGAAATGGCCGCTTCAGCGAAGCCGATCAAGTAAAGTTTCTCGATATCGCGCACACAAGCGCCATGCGGGTAGCGGCGTGCTTGGACTTGCTGGTGCCGGGCGGAAGGTTGAGGTCCATCAGATTGATGACGGCAAGCAGGTACTGTCGAGAATCGTTCCGCTGTTACTGGGCTTGCGGGGCTACCTGACTGATCAGGCGGAGTGAGGGCTGAACATCGTTGTCCCGATCGTTGTCGATCAAGAATTCAGGTCTGCAGTCAACACACAAGAAACCTGCAAGGCTCGAAATCCAGGGGTGGCGGTTTGCAAGGACCTCTACATAGGCGATATGCGCCGGATGCCCGGCGCAGGTGTGAATGAAGTCCATGTGCAACACCTTGTCCGCAAAGTGTTTGCTCCCGCACTATTCAGTTTCTTGAGCAGGGGGCGCAAGGTTTTCGGGCACCTTCTCGAAAATATCGCCGCCGTAATAGACATGCAGATATCCCGTTTTTGCATCACGATAAATAGTGAAAGACGGATTGCGCTTATCTGTTCCCCGTATCTGCTGTAGCTGTATTCCCTGTGATATGTAAGCTCCCTCGCCATCTGTTACATGGCTTCATTCCATTTCTCTGAAAGGGGGAGCTTACACTTTTGCTGGGCGCTTCAGCCAAGAAAAATGCGGGAATGGTAATGGCGAATAGATTGGCGGGTTTAAGGGCAAATTACTGAGTTCTGGAGAAGAGCCGTTTAATCAGGAAATACTCCTGTAATAGTGCATTGGCCCGCACAATAGGGAACGGAAAATCCAGCATTTCCAGAGGATGCAGCCCAAGCAGTGCAACAGAACACCTATTATTGGTGTTCGACTTCTTCACCTCTGGCACCCCCTAGGGGAATCGAACCCCTCTTTCCGGGATGAGAACCCGATGTCCTAGCCGATAGACGAAGGGGGCACAGCTAGTAAAGAGGCGCGTAATGTACGGAATAGGGTGGGGGAAGTCAACCCCATTACGCTTGGTTCTGCGATGCGCTCATGACACGCCACGCCGGTCTTGCGCCTGCTTGAGGAAGGCGGTGTACTGGGCTCCGGCGTGGTAGGAGGATCGGACGAGCGGGCCGGACTCACAGTGGGCGAAGCCGCGTGACAGGGCTTCCTGCTTGAGGTTGGCAAACGCCTCGGGGGTCCAGAAGGTCTCAACGGCGGCGTGGGTCTTCGTGGGCTGAAGGTATTGGCCCAGGTTGATGACGTCGACATCCACACCGCGCAGGTCGTCAAGGGACTCAAGAATCTCGTCACGCGTCTCGCCGAGGCCGAGCATCAGGCTCGATTTTGTCGTGGCCCCCGTATCGAGCTCCTTGACGATCTTCAGGTAGCTCAGCGAGCGGTCGTAATCGGAGCGTGAACGGATCTGTTGCGTGAGACGTCGCACGGTTTCGAGGTTGTGACTGTTGATGGCCGGCCGGCTGTCAGCAATGATGCGGATGGAGTCCCTGTTGCCCATCATGTCGGAGACCAGCACCTCGCACGAACAGTGTGGCGCCAGCTCCCGAATGGCCCGGACCGTGTCGGCCACGGCAGCGGCGCCGCCATCGGGAAGGTCGTCGCGAGTCACCATCGTGACCACGACATGCTCCAGCTTCATCGTGGCGACCGACTCGGCCAGGCGTCGTGGCTCATCGGGGTCGGGCGCCGGGGGGCGTCCCGTTGCGACAGCGCAGAAGCGGCACGCCCGCGTACAGACTTCTCCGAGGATCATAAAGGTGGCGGTCTTGTGCTTGCCCCAGCACTCGTGGATGTTGGGGCACATGGCTTCTTCGCACACGGTGTGAAGCTTCTGCCCGTGCACCAGATCCCTGACTTCGGCGAACTCCTTGCCTCCGGAGAGTCGAACCCTGAGCCAGTCGGGTTTGCGAAGCTGTGGTGTCTCGTTGTCTGCCATGCGTGAACCCTCTTGGTCGTTGAGAGGCGGATAATACCACGGCGGAGAGGGGATGCTCAATGCAACAAGCGGTGATGGTGCGAATAGGGCATTGACAAAAGGTGGGGGTTATAACTATTGTTGTTACATGACAATGGAAACAAAAGTACGAAAGATAGGTAACTCCTTGGGGATTGTTCTGCCTAAGGAGGCCGTGCAGGCGATGAAGGTGAAGGAGGGAGCCGTTCTTTACCTTACTGAAGCTCCGGAGTCTTCGCTTCGCATCAGCCCTGAGCGGCCCGGGTTTGAGGAGATGATAGAGATCGCTGAGAGGGGCATGCAGAAGTATCGCAACGCCCTTCGGGAGCTCGCCAAGTGACCGAGCCCGTCTGGTTGTCTCGAAATGTTGTTCTGGCAGTTCAAGAGGAGCTCTTGGCTCAGTTCGGCGGTCTTGCCGGTATCAGGGACGAGGGATTGGTTGACTCGGCTCTCGGCCGCCCAGAGAACTTGTTGGCTTATGGTTCCCCGTTGATCTTCGATTTGGCGGCGGCCTATGCATATGGCATCATCAAGAACCACCCCTTCGTTGACGGCAACAAGCGGATAGGCTTCATGGCGGCGTATATCTTTCTTGGATCGAATGGCCAGGAGTTGGATGCGCCAGAGGAGGAAGCCGTTCTCCAAACTCTTGCGCTTGCGGCGGGAAACGTGGGCACGGATGAGTATGCCGCCTGGCTGGAGAAATCTTGTGTTCGTTATCCGTATCGAGTGTAGTCGTGTTGCCGCGGTGGCGGTTGAGGTGGCGCTGGATGCGCTTGGCGCTGTGGTGACGCGGTGGGACGAGGCGGACGAGGACTGTGTCCGTTTCGAGGAGTATTTCTGCGATACCGCCGCGGCCAACGCGCGTTCGGCGCAGATGGAATCTATTCTTGAGCAGTGGTCGGCGGACGCGCGCTATGCGATAGGAGTGACCGAGCTGCGCGATCGCGACTGGCAGGAGGCGTGGAAGGCTACGATCCACGCCGCGCGGGTATCCGAGCGCATCGTGGTTAAACCATCGTGGGAAGAATGGGATACTCAGCCCCGCGACTGCGTGATCGAGATTGATCCCGGCATGAGCTTTGGGACGGGCCTCCACTTCACCACGCAGAGCTGTCTTCGTTTCATGGACAGCGTCTTGAATGAGGTGCCTGTGGAGCGTTTCTGTGATATGGGATGTGGCTCGGGGATTCTGTCGATTGCGGCGGTCAAGCTGGGTGTCGCTGAAGTTGTAGCGTTTGATATCGATCCGGATGCGGTCCAAATTGCGGCTGAAAACTGTGCCGGGAACGGGGTCGGGGAGCAGGTCAAAACACGCGCAGCGGCTCTGGCTGATATCGGGGAGATCGGATCATATCCACTGGTAGCCGCCAACATTCTGGCGCATGTTTTGCGAGATGAGATTGATACGATTGCCTCGGCCGTGGAGCCCGGAGGATATCTGATGGTGGCCGGCACTACGGAAGGGGACTTTCCGGCGGTATCGGCCCTTTACGGTGCCCGGGGATTTGAGCTCCTTAGCGAAACGGGAGACGGCGAGTGGCGCAGTGGTCTCTGCCGGAGGATGGTTGGCATGTAGACAGGAGACTAGCGGAGCACCATAGCAGCATTGGGTGAGGAGATCTGGGCCAGTGTTTCGGCGGCCATCTTCTTGTGGGTGACGGGTTTTCGCCTACGTCGATCCCCTCTTCTTGACGGTCTCCATTGTGAACTTGGGGCACCGGATTGCAAGCCCGATCCAGCGTTCGGGCCGTATCTACAGCATGGGTGTAACCGGCCTTCCGCTCCTGCCTGAGAGAGGAAAAACATAGAAAACAGGG
>JAOZSS010000205.1:0-3823 GCA_029939545.1 Kiritimatiellia bacterium
TGAGTGAGAGCGGAAGACCGGTTACACCCTTATCCATGTGAATAGATGGATACTCAGAGCAGACTGACCAGTGTGGCTACGATGGCTGCCTGCGCAACGAGCATGCCTGCTTCCCACTTGATGATCTCTACCTTTGTGCATGTAAGATCGTTCTTGGTGGCAATTGAAAGCTCCATAACTCGCTCCTCTACGAAAGCACTACAAGTAGTCCATTGCTCCTGGCTGCTGTCCATGCCATAGTGCTGTCTATCCTTCGCGCGGTCGTCGTCGCCGCATTTTCTGGTTGTCACTCGCCTGCATAGCGTCTAGCCTCCGCGCAACATGCTGTCCGTTCAGTCGTGGGAGGTGATGCTGTGAGGCTGGTTGTCCTGATTGCTCTGCTGGTTACCGTTGCCGTGGGTTCCTATGTAGTGCTAAATGCCGAGAAAACACCGTCGCCTTTCCCCGCTGAAGAGATGACGGGAGGCGTGTCAGAGAACTCTGGCGAGCGGGTGTCGCCCCCGGTCGAAACCCGTAGCGCACCTGCAGAAGCAGGGGGAGTAATCTGTCCGCTCTGCAATGGAGAGATGAGAATCTTGCGAATTCAGAAAGGGGGCGGGTTCCATCGTGAACATCCACTTACCTGTCCGCTTTGCTTCGGGAAAGGGAAAGGATCCGAACCCAAGGTTACAGGTCCTGTTTGTCCAAACTGCTATGGAATGGGCCACAAGGTCCGAATCAAGAAACCCTATGTGACCAGTAGTGTGGTCTCGAGACAGGGGGGCGTGGAAGGTTACTTCGAGGCCCATCTGCGTGTGTCGGCGATTTCCGTTCCGCCAAGTGGGAGCAAGTACAAAGGGGGAGCAGGGGAGTATGTTAGGTATGGTTGCGGGAGGTGTAACCTGTCGGGCCATATTCGGAAGGCACTCTGAACAACTCCGAGAGGTGAGCGCCATCATCAAATCCATGTTGGAGGTCCAGATGAGCGAGAAGATGGTTAGTTGTCCGAAGTGTGGAGCGATGAATACCCCGACCAAGGTCTTCTGTTATGCTTGCGGAGGAATTCTCAGCGCGCTGGCGATCAAGCAACGGCGCATACACAAGCAGCATGTGCGAGCGGCTGTCCAAGCTGTCGTGGTCCTTGTCGTACTGTGTCTGCTGGGCATCGGAGGACTGGTGCTGTGGCCGCGGCAGGGCGCACTGGGGATTCCTGGAACTCCTGAGCACGCTCGGCAGACTGCGTTGCTGCTGAGTTCGTTCAACAAGATGGATAGCGACGAGATGGCAATCGGACGCGATGTACGTGAATCGGACCTGAATGGGTACATCCGACACCTTCGCCTGAAGAAACTCCCTTTCGACACGCTGTCGGTTGATCTCATGCCGGATAAACTCAGCGTGCGCGTATCAAACAAACTCGTGTCCTGGTCCTGTCGCGGGTACTGCCTGGTTCCCACGCTGTCGCGTGACTTCACGCTTGCTGTCAGCGGCTCCGTCATCATCGAGGAGGCCGCACTGGGACATTTCCCGTTACCAGGTTTCCTGGCTCGCAAATCTTTCGCCAGGCTGCTGGATGCTCTTCAAGGCACTCCGGAGCTGGACCTCATCGCCAAAGCCCAGTCCATCACCATCCACAAAGACCGCCTCCACATCACGTTTGGCGGTGACTGATAGGGGGAGAATCTCGCGCAAAGACGCAAAGACGCCAAGAAGGGCATCTCCTCCCTCTCTGCGGCTTTGCGTCTTTGCGCGAGATATCCCATCTTGTTCTTGCTGTCCGGCTTTGCTAGATTCCCGCCTTTGCTATTAGCCAGAGGGACGGGGTAGAGACGATGCATAAGTACAGAACACACACGTGTGGCGAATTGAGATCTGAACATGACGGCCAGGACGTGCGGCTGTCGGGTTGGGTGTTCCGTAAACGCGACCATGGGAGCCTGCTGTTTATCGATTTGCGCGACCACTACGGGATTACCCAGATCGTGGTTCAGCCGGATGCCCCTTTCTTCGACGGCTGCCAGCATCTGCGCCTCGAGAGCGTGATCACCGTGACCGGACAGGTTGAAGCCCGTGCCGAGGAGGTGGTCAACCCCAAGATGCCGACCGGCGAGATCGAGGTCGTGGCTGCGGAGCTCGTCGTGGAAAGCGCCTCTGACCCAACACCCCTCTACCTGCCGGGCGAGGAAGACGGTCCCGAAGACCAGCGCCTGCGCTATCGCTACCTGGACCTGCGACGCGAACGGCTGCACAACAACATCATGCTGCGCTCGAAGGTGATCTCCAGCATTCGCCAGCGCATGGTGGATCACGGGTTCCAGGAGTTTCAGACCCCCATCCTGACCTGCAGCTCGCCGGAAGGCGCGCGCGACTACCTGGTGCCCAGCCGCGTCCACCCCGGCAAATTCTATGCCCTGCCGCAGGCGCCGCAGCTTTTCAAACAGCTCCTCATGGTGGCCGGGTTCGATCGCTATTTTCAGATTGCCCCCTGTTTCCGCGACGAGGATGCGCGTGCCGACCGCTCGCCCGGTGAGTTCTACCAGCTCGACATCGAGATGTCGTTCGTGGAGCAGGATGAGCTGTTTGCGGTGCTCGAGGATGTTCTGGCAGGTCTTTTTGCCGAGTTCTCGGAGCAGAAGATCGACCAGACCCCATTCCCACGCATCCCTTACGCCGAGGCGATGGTGAAATATGGGTCGGATAAGCCCGACCTCCGGATCCCGATCGAGATGGTCGATGTGTCGGACGTGTTTACGGACAGCGGCTTTAACGCATTCAAGAGTGTCGTGGACGGCGGCGGCGTGGTGCGCGCGATCCCTGTGAAGGGCATTGCGGGTCAGTCGCGCAGCTTCTTCGACAAGATGGTGAGCTTTGCCTGCGAACAGGGCGGCAAAGGATTAGCCTACCTGGTGTGGAATGGCGAAAAGGTCAAGGGCCCGATCCTCAAGTTCCTGTCTGAGGAAGAACTGGCGACGATCGTCGAGCGCTGTAAGGTCGAAGACCAGGACGTGGTCTTCTTTGTCTCGGACAAGCCTAAGCTGGCTTCGTCGATCAGTGGCGCCATTCGCACGAAGCTGGGCGAGGACCTCGACCTGATCGAGAAGGATGTTTTCCATTTCTGTTGGGTGGTCGACTTTCCGATGTTCGAGTTCGACGAGGAAACCAAGAGCGTCATCTTCTCGCACAACCCGTTCTCGATGCCGCAGGGCGGTCTCGAAGCGCTCGAGTCGAAGGACCCGCTGGACATTCTCGCCTTCCAGTATGACATCGTCTGTAACGGCGTGGAGCTGTCGAGCGGTGCGATAAGGAATCACAGTCTTGACGTTATGTACAAGGCGTTCGAGATTGCCGGCTATGACCATTCGGTCGTGGAGGAGCAGTTCCCGTCGCTGCTGAACGCGTTCAAGTATGGCGCACCCCCTCACGGCGGCATTGCCCCGGGAATCGACCGTATCGTGATGCTCCTGGCCGGCGAAACAAACATCCGCGAGGTGATCGCCTTCCCGATGAACCAGCGTGCCCAGGACCTGATGATGGGCTCCCCCAATGAAGCCAGCATCCAGCAACTCCGTGAACTCCATCTCAAACTGAATCTCCCGAAGAAGCAGGAAGAACAATCGAACAATTGAACATACGAACCAAGGGAAGTACGAACAGCCGAACAGCCGAGCTACGAATGACGAACGAACCCGATTCCGACCGAATGCATGTCTCTTGCGGCTCAGGCGAGCCCTGCGGCCCATACCACGGTGTTCTGATCGATCGGCCTCTGTCGGTTTTCCGTTCGTAGTTCGGCTGTTCGAATGTTCGGCTGTTCGTTCTCTATTCATGTCAGCCCAATTTGATC
>JAOZSS010000205.1:3833-4074 GCA_029939545.1 Kiritimatiellia bacterium
CGCCAAGACGCCAAGACGCCAAGAGGAGAGAATTCCCCGCCTTTGCGCCTTTGCGCCTTTGCGCGAGAATCTTTTCCCCGTCGCAGTTCGGCTGTTCGTTCTCTATTCATGTCTGCCCAATTTGATCTAGTTTCTCCCTTCAAGCCAACCGGTGATCAGCCGGCGGCGATAGATGCGTTGTGTCGTGCTTATGAGGCAGGTGAACGGTTTGCGGTGCTGGAGGGGGTAACCGGCTCCGGCA
>JAOZSS010000206.1 GCA_029939545.1 Kiritimatiellia bacterium
ACTACTGTCTACAGCATGCCGGGCTGGCTCCCGCCGAATTGGATGCGGTCGTGTTCTACGAGAAGCCGCTTCTGAAGTTCGAGCGGCTTCTGGAAACCTATCTGGCGGTTGTGCCTCTCGGTTTGCGATCCTTCTGGAAGGCCATGCCTGTCTGGCTTCGACAGAAGCTATTCCTGCCCCGAGAGATAGACAAGGGCCTTCATGCTGACTACGACGGCCCTATCTACTTCACGACCCATCACATGTCTCACGCGGCGAGTGCCTTCTTCCCGTCACCCTTCGACGAAGCCGCCATTCTCACCCTCGATGGTGTTGGCGAATGGTCCACGACAACCTGGGGCGTTGGCAGCGGGAATCGGGTTGAATTGAAAGAGGATATCAGGTTTCCCCATTCGGTCGGGCTTCTATACAGCGCCTTTGCATACTACACGGGATTCCGTGTGAATTCGGGCGAGTACAAGGTAATGGGTCTGGCCCCCTATGGTGAACCCACGTACGTGGACAAGATCCTCAACCACCTTATCGACCTTAAAGAAGACGGTTCTTTCTGGCTTGATCAGAGCTACTTCAACTACTGCCAGGGCCTCACCATGACGAACGGCAAGTTTCACAAGTTGTTCGGGGGGCCGCCGCGAAAGCCAGAGAGCAAGCTCACCCAGCGGGAGATGGATCTGGCCGCCAGCATCCAGAAAGTGGTGGAGCTGGCCATGCTCAGAATGGCGCACCATGTGCAGCGCCAAACCGGGTGCAAGAACCTGTGTCTCGCAGGGGGCGTGGCGCTCAACTGTGTCGCCAACGGTCGGCTCCTGAGAGAGGGCCCGTTCGACAGAATCTGGATTCAACCCGCTGCCGGAGATGCCGGGGGCGCGCTGGGGGCGGCCTTGTTTGCATGGCATCAGATCATGGGGCAGCCCAGGAGCGCACCGCGGCCCGACAGCCAGTTCGACCCCTATCTTGGCCCCAGTTTTGACCACGACACCGTGACGTCATATCTCGACTCAGTGGGAGCCACGTACACAGCCATCGAGAATGAGGACACCCTTGTCAACCGGGTTGCCGAGCTTCTCGACGAGGGAAACGTGGTGGGTCACTTCGACGGGCGCATGGAGTTTGGGCCACGGGCGCTCGGCAGCCGCAGCATTCTAGGGGACGCGCGGAACCCCGAAACCCAGCGGACAATGAATCTTCGAATCAAGTTCCGTGAGTCATTCAGGCCGTTTGCACCCAGCTGCCTTGAAGAGAACGTGAGCGATTACTTCGATCTACGTGAGCCCAGCCCCTACATGTCGCTCGTTGCCCAGGTAGCGCCAAACCGACTTCGAGAGCTCAGCGATGAAGAGAGAAGTCGTGCCGGACTGGAAATGCTGAATACGCCCCGATCCGATATCCCTGCCGTCACGCATGTGGACAACTCGGCCCGAGTCCAGACCGTGAACAGACAGAGTCTCTCGCGATATCACCGGCTCATTGAGGCCTTTCGGGAGCGGACCGGCTATGGCATTATCGTCAACACGTCGTTCAATGTTCGCGGGGAGCCGATTGTCTGCACCCCGGACGACGCGTATCGCTGTTTTATGTATACTGATATGGATGCCTTGGTGATGGGGAACTGCCTCTGTATGAAACAGGATCAGCCAGCCATGCCCGGCGCAGAGGATTATCGGAGCCGATTCAAACGGGATTAGTGGGAGAGGAGTTGTTTCCATGGTGAGACGAGCTAGCATATTCAGTGAATTCTATGCCTTTCTCAGGCACAACAAGGCGTACTGGATGGTCCCAATCGTCGTGGTCCTGCTTATCTTTGCGGCCGTGTTGGTTCTTGGCGGGGGCAGTGCGGCGCCCTTCATCTACACCTTGTTCTAGGAGCGTTATGTCTCTCGTCGATATCCGTTGGCACCCCAACACAAGAGAGCTTCGCGAGTTCGGACTGGTGGTCCTGATCGGAACGGGACTGATCGGGCTCGTCTTCCAGTTCTGGCGTGGGCAGACAACTGTCGCCCTGGTCATCTACGCGGTTGGCGGGGTGCTTGGCTTGCCCGGCCTCACCGGAAGAGCTATCGGCCTTCCGGGCTACTGGCTCTGGATGGGCGTCGCTTGTGTCATGGGCAACATCATGGGGCGGGTGCTGCTCACGGTGATCTACTATTCTCTGTTCCTGCCCATGGGTATTGTGAGGAGAGCCCTCGGCAACGACAGCCTGAACCTGAAGCGTAGACCCGTGGAGAGCTACTGGTGCGACGTAAAGCACAAGGACGACCCCGATCGCTATGAACGGCAATTCTAACGAGTGAGCAATTAGGTAGAATCATCATGTCCAGCCTTCGCTACTGCATCGCCGCTGCTCTGGTGTATCTGGTTATTGGTATTCCAACGGCAAGCCCGGCAGCAACTGGTGTCGACATACGCGCGGCCATTGGCTCAACGAATCACCTTGTCCGAGTCACGGCCGTCGAACACCTCCTCTCGGATCCCGAGGCAGGCAGTCGTGTGCTTGCTTATGCGGCTGAAGCCGAACAAGGGGAGCACCCCAAGCTGGCCGTCTTGGCCGGTGCGGCACTGGGTGCGGTGGACATTGCCGTGCTGCTCGCTACCCAGCATGCGTTCGTCCCAGCAGGCAGTGTGCCGCGGGAGGTGCTTTCTCTCGCGTTTCTCGAGAAGGTCCGCGCCATTGCTGATCTCGGTGGCCCGCGTAAAAAGGGGGGCCCGACACAGCCGGTGGCCCGCGCAACACCTCTTGGCACCCATATCGCCGCGACGATCACAGTGCTGGCCGACGACCCGAACTGGCGCGTCCGCCGGATCGCGGCAGCCCTGCTCTCGGAAGTGGCCTCCACGCGTCTAACACCTTCGCACAACCTGCTCCTTCGTGATGCCGAGTGGCCCGTTCGGCTCGCCGCCATCCGCTCGCTGGCGCTCGCCTCGGACGAGGCAGCCCGACGCGAACTCGGACGAATCTTGAAATCGTCACCTGGTATCGAGGAGCGCGTTGCAGCGGTGCGCGTGCTTGGCACACGCGGAGACGTGGACGCCATTCTTGAGATCCTGCGGTCCGAGACAGATGATGAGCTTCATTTCATCGCCATCTCTATTCTGGCCCGTCAACCCGAGCTGAGCCCTGCAGCCATAGCCACGATTCGGTCCGTGGCCACATCGACCCGGAACAAGTATCTGCGGCGTGAGATCCGACGGTTACTGGAGCGGAAGATAAAATGAATAGTGCACAGCTGATAGCACTGACGTTCCTACTCCCGACCCTGGTCGTGACCTCGGGCGCAGCTCCAAAGGAGAGTCGATACTGCGCTTTGCGCTTCGATTCTGCAGAAGCCGTGGCCAGGTCTCTTTCTATGCTGGATGACCTGACCGGATCATCGAGTGCGCCTCTCCCCCCGTCGCGCAAAGAAACGGCAGCTTACCGCGTGCGGGCCAAGCTATCCCTGCTCAGATTCTCCATGGGGTCCATGACGCTCTCCGTCGAGCCCACGCGCTTTGCTGGCCGGGACTGTCTTCATATCGTGCAACGCGCCCAGGTGCTGGGACGCTACCAGAACGAAGAATCGTATGTGGATATCCACGGGGGCTTCCCTTACCGCTATACGGTCGACACACGACGCACCATGCGCAAGAGGGCTTTTTCCCATCTCGTGATGTGGGATCGTCTGGGGGGACGCGTCTACCTCCAGAAACGACGACCCAACGGAGTCGTGCGCCAATACGTATGGGCACTCGGTCAAGACGAACCATGGGATAGTACGGATCCCCTCAGCGCCATGGCGCGTTACCGGCGACAGTGTGAGACCGCTTTGAGCACTGTCCCCTGGACGGGAAACGTTCTTCTGGGCTGTGATGAGCGCTACCGACTGTACGCAACCCCGCAACCACCGGACAAGAAACTTGCGCCGGGTCTCAGCAGGGTGCGTTGGCACTGGGAGGCACGTGAGTGTGAAGAGGACGATAAGACGGTCTTGGGGCAACTCAATATTCACTCCAATGCTATCCCCGTACATTACGAGGCCAAGGCATGGGGGACGAAGGGCTCGGCGGACCTCA
>JAOZSS010000207.1 GCA_029939545.1 Kiritimatiellia bacterium
CACCGTTCCTCTTTCCTCTCATATCCCAGCAACACGAGCGAGGGATGAAGACGGGCCACATGTTGGTCCAGTCTGTTGGAGCAGTGCTGCTGATTGGCATCCCTCTGCTCGTCTTCTTCGTCTTTGCCGGGGAGTGGCTTCTCGGGCTAAGGGACTCCTGGCGGCAGTATGTGGACTATGCGCCCCTTCTCTGGAAGGTCAGCATTGTCAGCATGTTGCAGTGTGTGTTGGGAGCGTTCATCGCTCACGAGAATGCATGTAGCCGGTTCCGGTATGTGAAGTGGTTTGTGTCGGTGTTGGCGCTTGAAATTGTACTGCTGTATTGCCTGATGGGCTGGCATGTGTTCCGCCCGTGGCTGCCGGGGGGTGTTTGGGATGCGGTACAGGGCGTGGTGTCGAACAGGCTGGCGTTTGCGGTGTGGATGATGGTGGGGACGCGAGTGGTGTTGGTTGCGGTGGCGGGGTGGTGTTTTTTCGGAAAAGCTGAAAAAGGGAAAGCTGAAGGATGAAATGGGCCGAGGGGGTGTGGACGGTGGACGGTGGGGAGTGGGGAGATTGGTACGGGGAGAGATTCTCGCGCTAGGGGCGCAGAGCTTTCCATGCCACCGGCAGGGCGCAAAGGGTAGAGTGAAATGGCGGGTAGGCGTGATTCATGGCCTATGATTACGCGAAGTTAATGTTGCCCTGCAGTCCTTTCAGCGTAGCTTTCTTGATCAGCCGTAACACGGCGGCGCATTCTGCAATGCGCGTGCGTCTCCTGATAACGACAATCAGACCGGGATGGTCGCGTCCGACTGCCAGAGAAAGAAAATCATCGCGGTTACAGGTCAGGAGTATCAGGTCATGTTGGATGGCGTGTTCAAACACTTCCTGATCGCTTGCGGTTGAGGGCAGTACGTCTGTAAGAAGCAAGGGGTGATGACCGTCACGATGAAGAACCCGTTGTATTTCGCGGGGAATGTCGTGGTCCAGAAGAAATTTCATTCGGCATCGGCCATTTGCTGCGCGACGAGAAGGTCGATGTCTTCCCTGTTGTCTTCATAGTACGACAGACATTCGTAAACCTGTGCTCTCGATAGGGAGGGGAAACTTCGGGTGACTTCGTCGACCGTGGACCCGTTGAGAATAAGCCCCATCACATCGTGGGCGCCGATTCGCGTCCCGGTCACAACGGCACGCCCGGAACGAAGTCCATGAACATGGGATATGTAACGGCGAGTATCCACGAGTGTTGTCATGTCTATCAATTCCCGAATGATGTTATTCTTATTGCTGAAGAGATGATAGCAAGAGCTGCTATGGGGCGGAAGGTCTTTTTTCAAGCGATGCTGGAGCGCGAGGGTGCGAATCTTAGTTGATGGCGTGGGCGCGGAGTTCTTCTTCGGTTCGCTCTGTTGCAGGGCCGGAGGTCGGAGGTCCCTCCGGCGCCCTGTGGGCTTTGGAGGGCAGGCGGGAAGAGAGCGTCCAGGATTGTTTGAGCCGGATGCGTTTCGCGTAGGGGCGGGGGGCGGAGAACATCCAGCCGTTCACGGTCTGTGCTCCGGACTGCATATTTACATAGCCATTGGGTTCGAATTGCCAGACGGTCATGTTCGGCAGTACGTGTCTGCCTTTGTATGTCTTGTTGGGGTCCCCTCCCTGGATAGGGTCGATCTCCACAATCTCCCATTCTCCCGCTGAAGTGATGTCGCCCCACTTGGTGCGCAGGCAAAGTGATGCAAGACTGCCCTGCATGGTGGGGGTGAGATCAATCTCCCATGTGTGCTCACCGGGTTGAATGTTTAGACGGCGGACATCTAGTCTGGCTCTTGAGGTGCCTTGCGCAATCTCCACACCGTCGAGCCAAAGGGTGTACTTCCCTCGCATATGGTAGCCTATAAGCGCGTGAGATTCGCTCTCGTGCAACCACAGGAGATCCTTGGCTTGCTGGGCCGCCGGTGCGTACGGGCTGTTCGTGAGTTGCTCGTAGACGGGACTGACTGCTTTAAACCCGTCGGTCTTCTCGCGGTAGGCCGCCGCTCTTAGGCGCAGCAGGTCGGCCCAGGGATAGCGGGCGTAGCGGGCGGCGAAGAAGTCGCAGCGGGTGGCGGCGTCGGCCCAGAGGCCTTCGCGCTCGAGGGTGAAGAGCATAGACATTAGGCCGGGGAGCTCGAAGCGGTCAGTGGGTCGCTTGAGGAGCGGCTTCTGGCCGGGGGGTAGTGTGCAGTCCTGGGGTGTGTCGGTGTACCAGTAGCACACACTCGACATGTAGCCTTTGGCGTGGTTTCGGTCGCCAAACTCAATTCCGACGGTGAGGGTGTCTTCGAAATCGACGGCGTCGAGGCCGTGAAAGCGGTATTGGTCGGTCCTCATGGCCCCTTTCTCGATCAGACCGTGGTAGGGGAGGTCGAAGAGACTGGTGTAGTAGTAGGCGCCGTTGAAGTAGTCTTCGAGTCCGGTTCCAAGCTGGCCGGGCTGTTTGCCTTCGTCTGGAAGTACGTATTCGTCTCCTTCGAGAATGGTCCAGGATCCGTCTTGTCCGATCGCTGTGAGAAAACAGCCGATGTAGTGTCCTGCGCCATCGACCTTACACATAGTCAAGGGCTGGCCAGATGTGTCCGAAGCCGCCCAGTTGGCGTGGAAGTAACGGGAGGCGGGCGAGGGCGCCTGGTTGGAGATGTCGGCGCTGGTCTGGATCTGCACGGGTACCTCGCCGTGGTTCTCAATCGCTATGCGGGCACCTTTGCGAAAAGGCATAGGGAAGCGGCAGACGAAGGTGTCGTCGATGCGTGCCAAGGCTAGCGCAGCATACTCTCGTGTGTAGAAGGGATTGCAGAAGAAGTCGCCGAGGGGTACATCGACGCTGGGCTTGGGGCTTCCATCCCACCATGCCTTGAGGCGGAGATTGCGCAGCAGTTCGTGTTGGAGCTGATCTCCGGACGAGGGCTCCGTGATGCGGATGGCGAAGCTGCTGATCGTGCCGGGGCCGCTGTGGGTGAGTAGCTCGGTGGTGGCGCCGGGGGGGAGTGTACGGTGTTCATCCAGGTTGGGGCTCTTTGCTTGGATGTTGGATGTTGGATGTTGGATGTTGGGCGTTGATTCAGAAACAAGTGACAGCTGCTTGGCGAGTGCGGAGAGCGCCTGCCGGTCGCTGTCGAGAGCGGCATTGGCTGCGACCACGGCGTTGCTTTGTGCGGGCGAAAGTATGGTGGGCCAGGTTTCGGCGGGCTGGCCGCTGTCAGCGAGGGTGTAGTTGATGTGGTAGTAGTTGCGGTCGTTGGGTTGGAGGCGGGAGGGCTCGATCTCGATACGGAGGTGTTTGGCGAAGGGGATGGGGAGGGTGCAGTACTTTCCGCCGCCTGAGTGGCCGGCAAGTGGGGCGAGGAAGGGGAACTCGCCGCCAAACATCTGTTTGTGGGTGAGTTCAAGTCGCGGGGTGACCTCGCCATCGAAGAAAAAGAGCCAGCGTTTGGCGTAGAAGGTGGCGATCCAGATGCGGGAGATATAGCCGGGGCCATCGACGTCGAGGAGGGTGATCCGGCCGTTGGGGTTGGTCTGTTTCCATACCGACCAGTCCATATTCCCTCCGCTGCGGTCGTAGGAGGAGAGGAGGAAGGAGTTTCCGAGGGGGCGCTCGGCGAAGACGTTGAGGTCGACCATGCGGGTGACGAGGGATTCCAGCGTGATGGGGATGACAGGGGTGGGCGTGGCTCGCCGACAGGAAGTTGCAGCGATGAGCAGGGAGAGCGCGAAAGGGAGATATCTCGAAGGTGTCATGGGTGTCTAATAGCAGGGATCCCCAAGAAGTCACGCAAGAATAACTTCATATCTGAGGCCAACTATCTCGTGAACTTTGTCGTGAACTGAATCGGATATCTGCTCCGTGAACCTTGTCGTGAACTGAGTCGAAGTAGTTTACGATAAGGTTCACGTAATAGTGTGGTGCGGTGTAGTTTACGACAAAGTTCAGGAAGTAGTTTGGCATCAATGAGAACATTAGGCCTTTAAATCTTGGGGTCTTCCGAAGAATCTGTGGGTAGAAATGGGA
>JAOZSS010000208.1 GCA_029939545.1 Kiritimatiellia bacterium
TGACGAAATGCGCCCTTCCACAATATATGGGGGGTGGTTGAGAGAATCAGCCACAGTCTGCATGGCTGTGAATGTAGCAGGGGAAGGATTCTTGGGCACGGGCTGTGGTGGATCGAAAGGGACGCGCAGGCAAGCAGGTCACCTGATAAAGAAAGCCGACCTTGACTTGACGCTCGCCATTCTCCCTATTCTTGAGTTATATGACAGCACTGCTGGAAGAACAGGCCAGCTTCTGGACGGATATCACGCGCTGTGCAGCGGCGCTCTACAGGAATATACAACAGGACTGAGGCACCATGACGACAACACGCAAACAGGCACTGGTCACGGGCATCACGGGGCAGGATGGTTCATACCTGGCCGAACTGCTCCTTGCAAAGGGATATGATGTTCACGGCATCATTCGGCGATCCAGCTCCTTTAACACGGGGCGAATAGAGCACCTCTATATCAAGGAACTCATCCGGGATATGCACCACAGAGATCGCGTATTTCTGCACTACGGCGACCTGACAGATTCTTCAAACCTGATACGCCTGATAGCGAGCATTAAGCCCGACGAGATCTATAATCTTGGAGCACAGAGCCACGTGAAAGTGAGCTTCGATGTTCCCGAATACACGGCCGACGTAGACGGGGTTGGCCCTCTGAGGATTCTTGAAGCGGTACGCTTTCTTAACATGGAGAGTACGTGCCGGATCTACCAGGCTTCCACGTCGGAACTCTATGGCAAAGTCGTCGAGGTGCCACAGAGCGAGTTGACGCCCTTCTACCCTCGCTCCCCCTACGGGGTTGCGAAGTTGTACGGATTCTGGATCACCAAGAACTACAGGGAAGCCTACAACATGTTTGCCTGTAACGGCATCCTCTTCAACCACGAGAGCCCACGCCGTGGCGAGACATTCGTAACACGAAAGATCACGCTCGCCGCAGCACGCATCGCAGAAGGAAAGCAGGACAAGCTCTACCTGGGCAACATGGATGCGCTGCGCGACTGGGGCTATGCTCCTGACTACGTTGAGTGCATGTGGCGTATTCTGCAACACGACCAACCCGATGACTGGGTAATCGCTACCGGCGAGATGCATACCGTACGTGAGTTCGTCACACTGACCTTCGCAGAGACAGGCGTTACGCTGGAGTGGCGCGGCAAGGGAATCGCTGAAAAGGGATACGACACCCAGTCGGGTCGCTGTCTCGTCGAGGTAGACCCCAGCTACTTCCGCCCTGCCGAGGTCGAGCAACTCCAGGGAGACCCCACCAGGGCAAGAACGGAATTGGGGTGGGATCCGCGGCAGACCAGTTTCGAGGAACTCGTCAGAGTCATGACCAAAGCAGACCTGGAACTGATTCGCTCAGGCAAAGGCGTACCCGGCAACGCCGACTGACAAACAAACCCCGCGCGGCCAACCCACAACAAACCGATCGCTTCGCGAGACTTTGTGAGATATGCAGGCTAACTCGAGCCTGCCCGAAAAGCCCCTGCATCGTTAATAAGCCTACCAACCCTTTTCGGACAACGTCTAACTCGACTCAGCAGGCGATGAGAAAACGTCATGGGCGGCCACGAGTTCGTTGAACAGCCCGACCGCCTTCTCGGAGTCCTTTGCCCCATGCACCAGCACGCGCCCCGTGGAAAAAGCCTCTATCTCCATTCGCCCACGCCGCATGCGCACGATGTTGCCATCCTTCTCAAACCCGGGCTCTTCTGCCCAAACCGCGGCAAGCGCATCAACATCAAGCGTTGTGCCCTTCGGGAATGAAAGCTCCACTGCATTGCGGCCGCAAAGTCGAGTCGTACAGTAGTGATCCTGTATACGGACGCTCTCTCCGTCCTGCCCCACCTTATTGAACGCAACATGATCCTCAATTGCCTGGCGCGCGATCGTCTCCCGATCGAGGCGCAGCTGGATGGCACGCTCCAGCGAAAGGTTGTGCTTCGCGATGAACCGCCTCAGCAGCGGCGCGTTACGCAGGAACGACGTGAAGAAGAATGTATGAAACGCCATCAGGCAGAACGGCTGGGTAGATAGACAGGTGCTAATGTTGAGTGACTCAAAGAACCGTGGTCCCACAGTGAACCCCCTGCGAATCAGCTCATCACGGCGGCCCATCCGACCTCCCTCCTTCGCATAGACCGGACTGAAATACCGAATGCCAAACGACGCAAAAAACGCCTTGCTTACCCGAAGATACTCAGGGCGCTCCAGAAAAAGCCTGCCTTGGTCAATGTTTGTGCCGTCGCAAACTTCAGATAGTCCATGATCCAGCGCATACATGATCGCACGCGACTCCATAGATAGGCGACAGCAGAGATCGAACGTCAGCGTGGAGTCGTACTCCTTGATCATAGGTTTCAACGGGGAACGGATCGTCTTGAACAGCTCCGTTACATAGATGATCTCATGCGAAATGAGATCGGACCCATGCTTCTTCACCAGCTCCTCCGCATGAATCCGCGAATGCTCGACGCGCACGCAGATACCATTACAGAAGGTGAGCAGGTGCAGCCGATCATACTCACCCGCCTCGGCAATCCGGTCTGCCGCGAGGGTGGTATCCGTCCCCCCCGTAAACATCATCACAAGCTCTTTCTTGGCGGCACTCATTTCTATCTCCCAAACCCTACAGGTGGGGAACCCTAGCGATTCAGCACCGATTTCAGCGCATCTAGCGCGGCATCCACATCCTGCTCGGTATTGGTACAACCGAGCGAGAAGCGCACGGAGCCATCCATTAGTGATGCATCAATGCCCATCGCACGAAGCACGTGGGATGCTGTCGAATCACCCGCCGAACATGCCGACCCCACCGAGACTGAAACTCCCAACGTATCCAAATTGGCTGTTACCGTGCGATTGTCTTCCCCGGGGAAGCAGACGTCAATTGTATTCACGAGTCGCCTCGCGTGCTTTCCCATCACAACGCAGCCGGAAGCCATCCTTACAATGCCCTGCTCAAGCCGCTCCGCCAACGCGGAGACGTACCCGGCATTCTCCTCAAGGCTGAGCTCAGACAACTGCGCCGCCACACCCATGCCTACAACCGCAGGAACATTGTACGTCCCTGGCCGCAAGCCCGCTTCCTGGCCCCCGCCGAACATGAGAGAGGAAAGCGCCGTGCCCTTGCGCACGTACAGGGCCCCCACCCCGAGAGGGCCGTGAAATTTGTGTGCGGAAAGTGACAGCAAATCGACGCCTAGCTCATCAACATTCACCGGAAGCTTCCCCACCGTCTGCACGGCATCCGTATGAAACAGTGTATGGCGACCACGAAGCGACGCACCGATCTCCCCGACCGGCTGGATCACTCCCGTCTCATTGTTCGCGTGCATGATGCTTACCAATCGCGTATCAGCTCCGAGATGCTCCTCAACCTGTGCAGGAACCACGCAACCATCGGCCGTACACCCGAGATACGAGACCGACGCAACAGGCCGACGCTCCAGCCCTCTGAAACAATGGAGAACGGAGTGGTGCTCAATGGCAGTAGTGATCAGGTGCTCTGAGTGCCCCGCATGACGAATGCTCCCTTGAATCGCCAAGTTATTGGCCTCAGTGCCTCCGGAGGTAAATACGATCTCCTCCGGTGCACTCCCGATGAGTGACGCCACTTGGGCGCGCGCCGCCTCAACGGCACGATGACACCGGCGCCCGGGTTCGTGCAAACTGGATGCATTCCCCTGTACCTCTCGCAAGAACGGCAGCATGCTCTCCATGACCTCACGGTAGAGCGGCGTTGTTGCATTGTTGTCCAGGTAGATCGACACGAATAACCTCAAATCCAGGGGTCATCAGCCCTTAAAATAATTGGACTGAAGCGTCCATTCCCCTCCGCAATGTTCAGGATGATCGCTGTAGATGACTTGTCAAGCTTGGCCAGTACATCCGTACTACAGGAGAGAGTGGGAGACATGTCTTCTATCCACCCGGCAAACCGAAGTGCCGCTTGATAGACTTCAAGCTTCTCGTGGCTGAAGAAC
>JAOZSS010000042.1 GCA_029939545.1 Kiritimatiellia bacterium
GCGCGAGATGCCCAGGTCGACCGCCTGCTGCGACAGTGCGATGCTGATGGCAACCAGGGCCGAAGCAATGACCAAGTCGGCCCGCCAATAGCGGCGATAGCGCCAGGCACGGGTCCAAGCCCCGGAAAGGTAGGTACGAGGTTTGCTGTTGCGCGAGGAGTTGAGCAACGGAGCCTAGCTCCCGGGCTGTTGCCAGTTCTGTACGTCTTGCTCGGTGACCTGAAGCGTGAAGACCAGCATGTTATCTTCGTTGATGGCGTCCAGTGAGTCGTCGATCTGCATCTTGTTCTCGGGGTCTGTTGATTCGAAGCTCTTGCCGATCATCGGAACGATGAAGGACTGGATCAGGTGCGCGCACTGCTGCGCCTCGGAGGCAGTGCCAAGCTCGAGTGCAAACCGCAGATCGATCGCCTCGGCCGCCTTGGCCCACAGAACGATGTTCCGTGTGTTTCTCAAGGGGCTGAAGAAGCCGGCCATGATGCCCCTTTTCGACTGCTTCTGTTGGGGATTGGAATCCGCCGCGCCATCGATCAGGCCTGCAATCTTTGCGCGCATAGGATCCGAAGCCAGCAGCAGGAGACGCATCTGTGCGCCGTCGGTGATGGTGGCGCCGAGCCGGGTCAGCTCCGGGTCGGGCGTGGCGGACTGGCCTTCGCTATCGCGCTGGAGCATGCCTTCCATGGCCGACTCGGTGACCGCAATGAAGAGGGTCTTTTCTGTCGCGGACACGGTTGTATAGATCACGGGTTCCTTCGGGCTCGATGACAGGACGCGTACGACGGGGCGTCCCGCCAACTCAATTTCCTCAAGCTGCGACTTGCTCGACATGATGCGCATGCATTCCTGAACCTTCGCGTGAGTAAGCGGCTTGGCCAGCGCGATGGCACAGGCACCCTTGAGCTGCTTGAGCTCCTGGCTCATCCGGTTGTCGATGTCGAAGGTGTCCAAGTCGGCTGAGATGAGCAGTGAGACCAGATCTTCTTCGTCGAGCCCGGTCAGTTTCTTGATCTTGCTCCAGTCGTCCTCATCCATCTGTGCGGGCGCGGTTTTGCCCTCCGCGGCGCGTTTCTCCCGGATGACCTTCATGATGGGGGTTTCGCGCATGGCCGCGATGTCGAGATAGTAGAGTAGGTCGGCATCAGGCACGACGGCTACCTGGACCCCGGGGTCACGCGTTGCCGGTGCGGCAGGTGTCACGGCCTTGTGTGGTGCGGGACGGCAGGCTTCTTGCTTCTTGCCGCAGCCGCTAATGAGGATAGCCAGGGCAATGAGTGAGAGTGAGATAAATGGAGTGCGATTTCTGAGCTTCATGATGCGTGGTCTCCGTTTAGTCGCTTGGGGGGCGGGGTGCTTTTACTTTCCAATGTGAAAATGCCGCTGAGATGACGGCAAAACATACATGAGTGAACCACGATGGCTTTGTCTCAATCAAGCCGAAAGAGAGCGGTGGGAGCAAGTGATGTTGGATTTGCAGGTGTTATCCAGCTAGAATAGCCGCAATGATTCGGGTTCGACACCTCTATATTCATGTGCCGTTCTGTAGTGGAAAGTGCGCGTACTGCGCGTTCTATTCGGTGCCGTATGATGCTGCGCTGGCCGATCGGTTCCTGGATGCGCTAGCGCGTGAGCTCCTGCGTTGGGCAGGGCGTGGTGCCGTCGAGGACTGCCAGACCCTCTATATCGGAGGGGGCACACCCTCAGTTCTGTCGGAGGATCAGTGGGTGCGGCTCCTGTCTGTTTTGGCTCCGGTGGTGTCGGCTGGCGTGGCGGAATGGACGGTTGAGGCCAATCCAGGGACCCTGACGCCTGCGGTCCTTGAGCGTATGGTCGCCGCCGGCGTGAACCGGATTAGCATGGGGGTACAGTCATTCGATACCACCGTGCTGCAGCACATGCAGAGATGCCATGCGGCATGTGATGTTGGCCCTTTCGTAGAGCGGGTGCGCGCAGCCGGCATATCCAATATCGGGTTGGATCTGATCGCCGGCCTGCCCGGGGTGGATGTGGCGGGGTGGGGGGCGACGGTCGAGCAGGCCATTGCGCTGGAGCCCGCACACATCTCCGTTTATGCGCTGGGACTCGAGCCCGGGAGCGCCCTGTCGCAATGGGTGCGCCGCGGCACCGCGGTGGTGCCGAATGACGAAGCTGTGCTCAAGGCGCTTGAACAGGCTGAAGGAGCGCTGGAGGCAGCCGGGCACCGACGCTACGAGCTATCCAACTACGCCCTGCCGGGACGGGAGTGCATCCACAATCTTTCCTGTTGGAGAGGAGGGGACTACATAGGTTTCGGGCCGGCCGCTGCATCGCGGGCGGGTCTCAAGCGTTGGACCCATAAGGCCGACCTCACAGCCTATTGCCGGGCGCTGGAAGGCCACCAGGCTCCACCTGCCGAGAGGGAGGAGGTAGACGCCCGTACCGACTTGGTGGAGCGGCTCATGTTTGGCTTGCGGCTGACTGAAGGGGTTGCCGTGGAATCAAAGTGCAAAGCTGCGGGCAAAATCGGGGCAGCGCTATGGAGAGACTGGCGGACCGAGTGGGTGCGCCTCGAAAAGGAGGGGCTTCTAACCCGGTCCCCGTCACACTGGAAAGCCACCCGCCGTGGCTGTGACGTTCTTGACGCCGTCCTGGAACAGCTCGTCGGTTGAGCGGGATCTTGACAGCATGCGGCTTACACCCGACACTCGGGATTCTTCACGCGGGCGGGTGGTGAAATTGGCAGACACGCAGGATTTAGGATCCTGTGCCTCACGGCTTGCGGGTTCGAGTCCCGCTCCGCCCATGTCCGAGAGCCATCAGAAATAGTAACCCATGCCAATCGTGTAGCGGCGGTCGGAGCCGTCGTATAGGATGGCGTCGAGCTGGATCAGCCAGCCGTTGGCGATGCGCAGGTCGGTTCCGATGCGCATACCGGTGTCATGGTTGCCTTCGCCTTCGAGCGGGGCATGGTCGATCTCCCAGTCGCTGTAATGCAGGCCGATGTAGGCCGAGATGCCGGTGGGGGTGCGGTGGTTCCATGCGGATTCCGTCGCGCGGTTGCGGGTATAGCGAATCAGGGGCGAGAGGGTCAGCTCGGACCACTTGAAATAGTCGTCCGTATTGGCAAGACCCACGCTGTGGTCTCCCGTGCCGAAGTAGACGCCGTAGAGCTGCATGGATGCTTCGCGGTAAGCCACGTCTACCTCCAACCGGACAACGTGGCGGCGAGGTATGACGGGTGTGCCCTCTATGATGTTGTCCCACAGCGCGGCACGGGCGCCGACGCCCCACTCGAAGCCGCCATGGCTCTCAATGACTCCCACCTGCATCCCTACCGTACCGGCTTCGGCGCGCAGCGAGAGGAAGGGCAGAACATCCACACCTACGGCGGCCGTGATGCGGCTAAGGTCGACGGCTGTGACCCGGTCGCTGAAGTTCAGTTCACGATCGGACTGCGCATGTGCGATGGAAACGGAGAACCCTTCGGGTTTCTCGGACGTGATCAGTCCCGCTTCGGGGCCGGCCATGTTGCCTGCAACGGAAGAAATGGCGGCCAAGAAGGGGAGGAGCGCAAGAACAGGGACAAGACGGCGGACAGTATTTTCGTGGATCGTGCTCATGGGTGATGGTAGGCAGGCCAATTCAACGTTGTCAAGGAGGCAGAGAGAGCCTATCGTTCCATTTATGTTTGAATACAGGGACCCACTGTCTATCAGGAGCTAAACCTTCATGAAGATGCGATTGCTGTTGTCCTGCGAGCTGTGTGTCGTGGCGCTGGTGTTGTTGACGGGAGGCTGTCGCCACCTCGGCCCCTCGATGAAAGATCCCGAGGTCATTGATGATGGGATTGAGGAGGCGCTGGAGCCTGTCCTTGCTCTCTACGAGAAGCAGCAGTTCAGTCAGGCCCTGGTGGCGTGGATTGATGCCGTGCAAGGCGCGCCTCCTACGCCCATGGCGCTTGATCTCCGTACGCGTATCTTGGCAGCCTTGCGCGATGAACAGGCGCTTCAGGGCGCGATCGACCGCAAAGCGGCTACCGAAGCGATGGGCGTGGAAGCTGTTCGCAACGAAGCGCTGCCGCCAACCTACGGTGCCGTTCGCTACGGGCGGTGTTCCCTACGAAGCCATGTCGCCCCCGACAGCCCTATGCGCGAGGTGCTTGATCGCAAGGTCTCGATTCACCTGACTAACGCCGATCTTCCGGCCGTCATCAGCGTGTTGGGAGCCGACGATAACATCAATATCGTGGCCGATCGCGGTCTGGGTGCAGGCAAGAAACTCGATATGCAGCTGGACGACGTGCCCCTTCGCGAGCTGCTCGACTACATTTCTCGTAACTATGGCATCCATTTCTACGTGGGCGAAAACCTGATCTGGGCCACCCCTTCCGCGTCGAAGCAGACTGGCCCACTTGAAACGCGTATATACAAGCTGCACAAGGGCGTTCAGTTTCATACGACCGACTGGGTGCCTGCTGCAGGCCCCAAGCAGAAGCAGGGCCCCAACCCTGTCAATCGCAACGACCTCTCGTTTATGGCCACCGAGTTGCCGGCAGGCACCACGTACATCGAAGATATGATCACCCGGCTCGTCCCAAAAGTCGAGGGTGCCGAACTCCTGTTTGACAAGAATACACACACGATCTTCGCGCGCAACACGATCGGAAACTTGGCACTGGTAGAGGCGATCGTCGAGGCGGTTGACATAAGCCCGCCGCAGGTGCTTATCGAGGCACGCTTCGTCGAGGCCTCCGTTGACGACCTCCAGGAGATCGGGATCGACTGGGTACTGGACGAGCCTTGGACCATGTCCCGTGAGCAAGTGCTGTCCGGCGGCGTTCCCGAGAACCAGGTGGCGGCCCAGTTGACCGGGGCCGGAGCAGGGGGCCTTGCCTTTTCCAGCCCGGAGCGTTCGCTTAGTGTGGGGTCTCAGGAGTCGTCACTCGAGAATCACGGGCTCAACTTGACCTATCAGGGAATCCTGACGCAACCCATGTTTACGGCCGTGCTGCATGCGCTGGAAGTATCGGGTAAGGGCCGAACGCTCTCGGTTCCACGCGTAACCACCGTGAACAACAATCCCGCCAAGCTGCGCCATGGCCAGGATCTCCTGTATTACGAGGAGTTCCAGGCGCAGGCTTTCAGTCTACTGGATGACAACGGCAAAAAATACAGCGTCACGGCCCTGATGCCGAAGGGCGCTCCCGTTCTGGCGGAGCTGGGTTTCACCCTCGTCGCGGTTCCGAGTGTGGGTGCGGATGGCTCCAGCGTGAGCCTCCTGCTGACCCCCACGATCAGTGAACTCGATGAGTTCAACTACTACACGAGCGTGGATAACAGCAGTAATTCGCTCCAGCAAGTTGCGGTGAAGCTGCCCACGATCTCGCGGCGCGAAATACAGACGAAGGTCATCGTGCAGAGCGGTGAGACCGTCGTGATGGGCGGCCTGATTGAGGTGGTCTCTACCGATGTAGAGCATCGCATCCCGCTTCTCGGCCACTTGCCGCTCATCGGTCAACTCTTCAGGAGGAGGGACACGGTCGAACAGCGGCGCAACCTGATCATCTTTGTGACCGCCACAGTGATATCGGAACGGGGCGAGTCGTTGGTCCAGGGAGCTGCGCCCGGGGAATAGGATCCATGATTCACAGGGAGATGGTTGGTCTGGACCTGGGGTCGCACTCCGCAAAGGTGGTGCGCGCCACGCGCATGGCCGGTCAACTCATTGTGCGTGAGTCCGACTGGGTCCACTTGCCTCAAGACCCTTCCGAGCGGCGACGTCTTCTGACCGCCTTCATGAGCGACAAGGGCTATGCAGATGTTCCCTGTGTGGTCGGCGTTCCAGGCAAAGACATGATGCTGAACGCGGTTGAGGTGCCCGAGGGCGGCGCGCAGTCAATCGCGGATGTCGTGACATCCGAGCAGGAGCGGGTGGAAGGCCTGACTGAGGAAGATACGGCGGTCGATTACGTCGTGTTCCGCAGCGCTGGCCACCGCTACCTGTTGCTGGCGATGTCTCGTGCTGACGCTGTTGGGCGTGCGGCCTCGGTGCTGTCGGACCTTGGCGAAGAAGACGTGGGAGATATTGTGCCGGGCTCGATGGCGCTCTATCGGGCCGTGTATGAACTCGGGCGCAAGGGTGTCGCGGGCAGCACGATGTGTGTTGATATCGGGCATGCCGGTGTCGAGGTAGTCGTGGGGCGCGGCAGCAAGGTTCTCTTCTCGCGCTGTCTTGCCAACGAACCTGTGGCGGGTGCCGAAGGGCAGAGCTCGCTGCCTGACGAGATTGCGGCCTGCCTCGAGTCTTTTCAGGCGGCCTTCCCAACCCCGGCGTTTGCGGTTAAACGCATCGTCTTGAGCGGAGGCGGTGCCTTGGCTGAAGGCCGTGCGGCGAGTGTCGCCACGAGCACAGGTCTACACTGTTTCCTGTTGGGGCAGTGGGTTCGCAAGTCGCCCATGGGTGAGATTGAGCGGTATGGAAGGGCCATCGGTCTGGTCGCATGTGGTCTGCGACGAGGCGGGGCGGGAATTAGCCTGTTGCCACGAGCACTGCGCGAGTCCCGAATCCTGCGCTGGCAAAAGCTGTATTGGCTTCTGAGCGCGCTGGCGCTGATCGGGCTGATGGGGGTCCTGATTAGCGGTGCGTATCTGCAGCTACGGTGGGCTCGTGGATACCTGCGCCTGCGGCAGGTTGAATTGGCTGGCCTCCATACGCTCGATCGGAAGTTGGGCGTTACCGAGGAGCTCAATCAGCAGCTTGAAGCACGCATTATCCCGTTCCGTACGGCCGTGGAGAATGCCGATGTCTTGCGCCTGGCACTGCGATCGGTATCCAAGGCCAAGCACCCGGATGACTGGTTGACCCTTCTGGCCGATGCCGATGCCTATTTCGGTGTCTCTGCGGTCGACGATATGCGCAGCGGCGATGGTGTGCTGGGTCTGGGCAACGGCGCTGGGTTTGTGAACGTTATTGTCGAGGGCTATACACCTGTGGACGACTTCTCCACTGTCGGGCAGATGATCGAGCGTTTGCATGAGCAGGATGGGGTGGTGGATGCGGACCTGCTGGGCGACGAGCGGCTTCGCGCCGATGCGGCGCGAGATGGCCGCTGGGCCGATACGGGCTGTAGCCTTTTTGTGATTGAGATGACACTGGAAGTGCCATGAGACAGGTGATTTATAGCGATGTGCGTACGCTACGCACCCAGGTAGTGTTGATTCTCGTGGTCTGCGTGGCTGCTGTCGGCGGGCTGTGGGCATTCGTCCTCAATCCGCTTAACGATGAGATCAAGGCATGTGAAAACGAAGTTCTAAACGTTGAAGAGGAGGTGGCCGCCTTCTTGGTCCGGATGGAGGATGGCGGACTTTCCGAGCGCCTTGTCGAAGCCACGGCCCTGAATCGTCACCTGGTCGCAGAGTGGGGCTACCTGCGCAAGCGGGTGCACACATTCCAAGGGCACAACGCGCTCCGCGATACGCTGCCGACATACGATGACGGGCGCATTGATTTCAAGGTGGCGCTTTTCGATGCCAGGGAAGAGCTTTTTGAACGGGCCGCCGAGGCGGATGTGGCTCTGCCTGATGACTTGGGAATCTCGGAGACCATCGGCTCCGAGGAGCGCGCCGAACTCAGGCTGTGGCACCTCGTTGCGACCGTACGCTTGGTGCAACTGGCGATTGATGCCAAGCTGCCTGCCATCACGCATATCGAATTGGGAGCGCCCATGGCACTTGCCCTCGACGATGACGCCACGCAGATGGCCATGGAGTTTCCCACGCGCATGGTGGTGCGATGCTCGTTCAAACACCTTGTCCGTTTTCTCGATGCGCTCGCACGCGAAGGGAGCTTCTATGCCGTCAGAAAGCTACACGTCGAACGAATGGGGACCCACGGCTCGCGCATGTTGGAGGTAGAGATCGTGGCCGGGGCATTCTTGTTCCAGACGCGGAACGGTGTAGCAGAGCCCCGCGACACTGAGACGCCTCTCCCCGCAGCGGGAAGGCGTGGTTCAGGACGCAGTCGGCGAACAAGGATGGCGCAGCAACGCAGGGAGGACCGCTACGATGGTTGAACTGCTTTGGAAACTGGTCCTGAAGATCAACGCGCGAGCCGTATTTCTGTCCACGCTTCTGTTGCTGTGCGTCGTGCTTGTGATGCTGCTTCATCACGGATCGCGGCAGGGCATCGGTCTAAAGACGTCTGGTCACCACGTCAACTCGACCGTCGGCGCTGTGGTGCCGCGACCGCTTGGGGCCGCACTACCTACCGAAGCGGTTGAGGATCCATTCACCTCGGCCTTCCTGGTGGCATGGCTGGACCTGGAAGCCAGTCGTGAGCGGGAGCGCGAGGCGGCGAGGGCAAGGCAGCCGGTCGTAGAGCAACCCACGCCTGGTCAGGCAACGCCCACTTCGGTGTCGCCACCGAAAAAGAAGGAACCGAAGTGGGTGAGGGTAATGTACCAGGGGATGATCGCCCGCACGGATGGGACGTGTGTGGCGCTCGTGAGCGAAGTCGATGGCGGCAGTCTGCACACGTTGACGGCGGGCGGCGTGCTGTTGGGCGGGCGTGTCAAAGATATCACGGCGGAACGCGTTTTGTTGGTGGTGGGGGCGAACGAAACCGAGCAGCCCTTGCGAGTGGGCGTGGTGAGTCGGGTCCCGAAGGATGGTTCGTGAAAGTAGATGACTATATTGGCGTCGTGGGCGGGGGGCGCCTGCCGGGTGAGGCCACTATTGCGCGGCGCATTGGCGAGAAGCTGGTTGAGCGCGAGTTGTTGGATGCCGAGAAGGTGGAGCAAGCTCAGCACCGGGCACGCTGGCTGAAGGAGCCGTTCGATCGTCTGCTCATTCGGGATAGCCTTGCAGAAGAGTCTGTGGTACAGGAGTTGCTCTCCGAGGTGACCGGAATCCCGGTCGTCTCCATGGCACGCGTCGAGCTCGAGGAACAAGCCGTTCACGTCGTGTCTGTTCGCGTCATTGCCAGCTACCGGGTCGTTCCGGTACGACTCTATGGTGGGGCCATTACACTGGCGACCGATTCCGTGGCCGAGCTGGCCCGCGAGGAGGAGCTACGCGTGGTTCTCGGTCATTCGATCCGCTGGGTCCTGTGCCGCTCACATGAGATTACCGAGTGCATCAAACACTACTACGGGGTTGGGATCCATGCCTTGGCTGGATTTGATGTCGGCGGACAGCAAGGGACAGGACGGGGAGGTGCGGAGCACGAATCACGTGATATCACGGCATTTGTAAACGCGATTATCGGGGATGCTGTAGCCTCTGAGGCAACCGATATCCATTTTGAACCCGGCGAGAACGGTCTCCGTTTGCGGTATCGGATTGACGGGGTCATGGCCTACGTGCCGCTGCCTCAGGGGGCCGAGGGATTCTCCCGCGCTATTGTGTCGAGCATCAAGGTAATGGCGCAGCTCAACATTGCCGAGAAACGGCTGCCGCAGGATGGCCGATTTGCATTCGATGTTAATGGGCATGCCTTGGATATTCGTGTGTCGGTGTTGCCCGCCGAGCATGGCGAGGCCGCGAACATGCGCATCCTCAACCGTGAATCGTCATTCATTAATCTCGAACATCTGGGCTACAGCCCTAAACAGCTCGAGACAATCGAGGACCTGATCACGACCCCGCACGGGATCATTCTCTTTACCGGTGCGACGGGTAGCGGTAAAACCACGAGTCTCTATGCCAGCCTGTCGCGGATCAACACGGACGAGCGAAAGATCATCACGATCGAGGACCCGGTGGAGTATCGGATGCCCGGCGTGACACAGCTCCAGGTTAACCGGGATATTGATTTTACGTTTGCGTCCGGACTGCGTTCGGTGCTGCGTCACGATCCGGACGTGGTGCTGATCGGCGAGATCCGCGACGAGGAGACCGCACGTATCGCGACGAGCGCAGCCATGACCGGGCACTTGGTTTTCAGTACCCTGCATACGAACGACTCTGCCAGTGCGGCAACACGCTTGATCGAGATGGGCGTGCCGCCTTACCTGGTGGCATCCAGCGTGGAAGGCATCATTGCTCAGCAGCTTGTCCGTCGGGTCTGTCCTTCCTGTCGTGAAACGGTGAGCGTTGAGCGCCCGTTGATCGAGCAGATGGTTCGTTCGATTGGTGAGAAAGTGCGGGAAGCGGCTATCTATCGCGGAACCGGCTGTCCGGACTGTCGCTTCACCGGCTACCATGGCCGCATCGGTCTGTTCGAAATGATCGTGATGAACGATAAGCTGCGGGGACTCATCGTCGAACGCGCGCCAAGCGGACGGCTGATGGAGTGCGTTGTCGAATCGGGGCTGCTGACACTGCGTCAATGCGGTTGGCTGCGGGTCCTCGCCGGTGAGACAAGTATTGACGAGGTCCTTCGTGTCACGGCTGGGCCGGGCCGACACTGGCGCGGGTGAGGGCCATCGCGTTGCGCCCGATTTTGCCTTGAGCTTGAAGGGGTGTTAACCTAATCTGGTTCGCGCTTCGCTTGAGGGTGCATGGAGGACTGTATGACAGAGACACGGAATAATGTGGGAGTGATTTGCTGTGCTATCGTGACCGGGATGATAGTGCTGTTCACGGGGTGCCGTCGGGAGCAGGAACAGGACCCGGCCAGTGATGCGGTCGTACCCGAAGCTGCGCAGCCCGGCACACCCGCCCAAGCGGTCCTGATTGCCCCCGAACCTTCCGACTTGGATGGCCTTCAGGGCCAAGTCCTCGGTGCAGGCAAGACACCGGGTCGCCAGAGGAGCCGTGTGTCCCTCACGGAGGAACGCGACAAGGGTGTCTACCATATATCACTCGAGGCCCCCTATGCGGAGATGTACGAGACGGGTGAGGGGATGGCTGTTCGTGTGCGTGGGGGTGGTGCCAGGCGTCAGCCGGGATCTCCCGATATCGGTGGGCTGGCGTGGGTGTTGCCGGGCAAGGTCGGCTGGAACCTGATGCCGACAGTGACGGATGCGGCATTCGCCTCGGCCACGGAGGGTGTTGATGTTGCGGCCATTCGGGTAAACAAAGTCGTTGAGGATGGCGATGATTCAGACCCCGTTGTCGAACGCTATCGCTCGCCTGATATCTACGAACAGGATGCGCTCTTTCCTTCGCATGTTATTCGCGTTCAGGAGGCTTGGGTTGGAACGAATAAGCTGGTTCGGTTGGTTGTCAATCCGGTTCAGTATAACCCGGTGACGAAGGAGTTACGTCTCTGCTACCGCCTGAAGGCGAAGTTAGAGTACGTGAAATCCCTCGTTCCTGAAGGGTCCTGAGACCGCCCCCAGCACTCCCTGCACGCGATGCCTCGATGGCCGTCCGCTGCGGGTCAACGAGTCGCATCCGCGCTGTTCCTCAGGTGACAGGCCAGTCAACACTGCCCTTGAAGACATGGACAGCAGGGCCGTCAAGGGTCAGGCGACTGATCGAGTTGCCCTGCTGCTCGAAGGTGATGCGCAGCTGATCGGCTGACACCGTGGTGACCGTGACGGGAGGCACGGCTCGACCACGGAGAGCCATGATAACGGCTGCGGCCGTGGCACCCGTTCCGCAAGCTCCGGTTTCAGCCTCCACGCCGCGCTCGAAGGTCCGGATCTCCAGGTTCGATTCGTCCACACGCCGCACGAAATTCACATTCGTACCCGCTGGGGAAAACCGAGTGTGGTGACGTATCGATGCACCCACTGTCTCTACAGGCGCCTCTTTCAGCTCTTGTACCTCCAGCATAACGTGGGGTACCCCGGTGTTCGCCATCCCCAGTGCGATCGGGTGCCCATCCACCACGAGATCGAAGTAGGGCTCAATGCCGGTGGGATTGGGCAGGGCCAGTTCGACGGTGTCATCGTAAACGTTTGCATGGACCCTGCCTGCATCGGTGGCCATCGTCAGTGACGCACTGGCAATGCCCAGATCGACGGCGAGCCGGGCTGCACAACGCGCCCCGTTCCCGCACATCTCGGCGGGGCGGCCGTCGGGATTAAAAAAGCGCATACGGAAGTCAGCATCGCCGGTTGTCTGGAGCAGGATGATTCCTTCACAGCCGATGCCCGTACGACGGGCGGCGATAGCGCGGAGCCATGGTGGGTTGCAGGCAGGGACCCGTCCGGAACGGTCGTCGAAGAGGATGAAGTCGTTTCCGGCTCCGTGCATCTTCCAGAAAGTCTCTTTCATGGCGTCTGCAGCAGCTGATCGAACATACGGATCAGGGGATTGCGCTCCTGTAGGCTCTCCTGCTTCCTCAACGCTGCGGTTGCGTGCTGGGTGCCGGTGAAGTCGGCGAGGATCTGGAGGGCCTCCTCAAGAACGAGGTCGGCGTGCTTCTCGTTGTCGCCATTATCCTCGCGGGATTCGGGGATGAGCGATTCCTGTAGCTCAGCCAGATCGCGCTCGGACCGTGCCAGGCCGATTCGCCCTTCCAGGTCGAGCGGCAGCTCTTCTGCATCGTTGATGGCTTTGATGCGGTCGAGGAGCTGCTGGTAGGCATCAAAGCGCTCGCTATCGCTGCGGCGGGCCTCGGAGGCGGCGCGAAGCATGGGCTTTATTCCATCGAGATCAGCCACAGGGAGGAAGCGCGTCGGCATCACGGCTGACCACGGGATAGGGTTGGGCAGTGCGTCTTCGCCCAGTTTCATGTAGTCGAAGGGGCTGGGGATCACGATGTCAGGTGTTACACCGCGAAGCTGGGTGGATGCCCCCGAGATGCGATAGTAGCTGGCTGTCGTCACGCGAAGTGAGCCGAGTGTCGTGTCTCGTCCCAGCCTGACAATGGTCTGCACGGTTCCCTTACCGTGGGTTTTCTCGCCTCCTACGACAAGGGCACGTCCGTAGTCCTGCAATGCCCCGGCGACAATCTCGGATGCCGAAGCGCTGAGCCGGTTGACGAGCACAACCAGGGGCCCGGCATAGGCCAGGCTGGGGTTGCGGTCGGGTAGAACCCGTATGCAGTGACGCTCCCGCACTTGGACCGTGGGGCCGGTGCGGATAAAGAGGCCCGTCATACGGATAGCCTCCATTAGGGAACCGCCGCCGTTGTTGCGCAGGTCGAGAATGACGCCTTCGACACCGTTGGTCTGAAGATCGTGCAGAATGGCCTGAACATCCTTGGCTGCGCTGCGGTACTCGGGGTGACGCGGATTGTCAATGCCCATGCTGGCGTAGAAAGCGGGTAGCCGGATCACGCCAAACGTGCGCACGTCGCCGTTGCTGTCGGTGGTGGTGCGTATACTCGAGTCGGCGGCCTGTTCCTCCAACTTCACCTCGTCACGGATGATGTCGACTTGCTTCGTTGTGGATCCACTGGGGTCGGAGGCGGGGATGACGGTCAGGACCACGCGGCTGCCCTTGGGGCCACGGATCAGGGCGACGATGCGATGAAGGGGCCAGTGCAGAACATCGACAATCGGCTCTGTGTCCTGTCCTACGGCGATAATCTTGTCGCCGGCACGCAGCCGGATATCGCGATCGTCCATGTCGGCCGGGCCGCCGGGAATCAGGCGGACGATCCTTGCGGCCCCGTCCTCGGGGCGAAGAAGGGCTCCAATGCCGGTCAGCGACAGCTTCATCTCGATGTCGAAGTCCTCGACACTGCTGGCGGCCATGTAGCCGGAATGTGGGTCGTAGGCGTGTGCGAAAGCGGTCAGGTATTTCTCGATCAGCCATTTGCCGTCGCTGTCACCGAGCGTGGTCAGCATCTGCTTGTATCGCTTGCGGATGAATGCTTCGGGTGAAAGGTCTACCTGTTGCGAGGTGTCTTCGGCATCATGGGTCACGGTAGAAGAGCGCTTTGTAGCGGCGTCTATCCCGTTGGTTTGGGCAGGCGCGGCATCTGTCTCGTCGTCTGAGGCACTGGTTTCCTCCGCAATCTGCCTGACGACAATCTGGCGCAGGTACTCATTCTTGATCTTGAGGCGCCACAGTTCGTTGTACTCCTCAATTGTGGCTGGCCAGTTCGCCTCGCGCCGGTTCCATCGGTAGGTCTCCTTCCTCGTTAGGTCAAACCCGGCCGCAAGTAGTTTGTCCGTGTAGTCATAGCGCTCTTGGATGCGCTGTTTGAACAGTTCGAAAACGTCGCAGGCAAATGTGATATCGCCGTTTCTTATGGCATCGTCTAACTCGGTCCGAGAGTCCGCAAAACGCTCGATATCGGATTGCAGGAAATACATGTGGTCGAAGTCAAGCGAGGTTAAGAAATTCGTCCAGGCTCGGGCGCTGATCTCGTTGCCCATCGGGAGGCGCATCAGGTGATACGAGGGCATACGAACCGAGAAGCGTTCAGCTATACGTGCCGCGAGTTCGTCCGTGTCAGCTCTGACGTCGGGAACGGCCAAGGCTCGGCCTGTCTGCAGCAAGAGCGGCAGCATCAGCACTGTTATCGATCTGTTGAGGACTCTTCGCATACCCCTATACCGGCATAAAAATCAAGTATCTCACGATGTTCTATGCACTGTCACGGATGAAAAAGGAGGCTCTTCTGAATAATCTGTGGGTATTCAGGGAAACCTGAGAGCGCTGGCCAGCCTTTTTGTCTGGGTTTTTGGCGAAACGGGGTGGGCGGTTAGCTCCTCCCGCTGCCAAAACTTGGAGAGTCATGGAA
>JAOZSS010000209.1 GCA_029939545.1 Kiritimatiellia bacterium
AAAATGGGGGGCGCTTAGTCGCATGAGTGAGAGCGGAAGACCGGTTACACCCTATCGTATACGCCACGGCCTCGGCATATCCACACGCTCTCACAACACAGGAACATCGTCAACCCCAAATCCTAATTCCCGGTCTGACCCTGTGTCCCCTGTGTCCCCGCTGAGCAATCATTGCGTGTTGACAGGTGTGTGTCAGTGTCGTACTTTGCGAGATGTTGCGCGACATTAGGTTGATCCTGCTGGGATAATTCAATACGTATAGTTCGGAGTAAGAGCTGTGAAACATGGAACTTTGCTGGAGAATGCGCGGGCGAACTTCGAGGCGGTGGTGCCGTTGTTGGTCGAAGCGTTTGGTCAGGACACACTGGATACTCTGCGGCATCCGCGCAGTCGGACGGAACTGCGCCTGGCACCGCGATTTGAGGACGGGAGACGGCATGTTGTCCATGCGTTTGTCGTGCAGCACAGCAATGCGCTGGGTCCATGCAAGGGCGGGATACGCATGACTGGCGGCGTGACACTGGATGACGTGACCGCCCTGGCGATGGAGATGACGTGGAAGTGCGCACTGATCGGTGTCCCGTTCGGTGGCGGCAAGAGTGGCATCGTGCAGGAGCCTGAGTCGCTTGCTTCCGACGACAAGGAGAGGCTGGTGCGCAGTTTTACGCGCGGGGCACACCACCTGATCCATCCGGTGATCTACGTTCCCGCACCGGACATGGGCACGAACGAGAATGACATGGGCTATATGAAGGACACCATCGTCTACTCTGCCGGGCAGGCGACAACGCAGGGCTGCTACGTGACCGGAAAGCCGGTTGTGCTCGGCGGCGTGGCGGGTCGGCGTGAAGCCACTGGCCGCGGCGTGGCGATTGCGACGGCCGAGGCGATGAGCGCCCTTGGCCAGAAGATGGAGGGGGCTCGTGTTGTGGTACAGGGATTCGGCAATGTCGGATCCGTAGCTGCGCTCTGTCTTGCTGAGATGGGGGCTGTGATTATCGGGATAGGGGATGTTCATGCGTCCGTTCAAAATACGGACGGCTTGGATGTCGTATCGCTTGTTGATCACCTGAGTGCGACGGGGTCCCTTGGAGGTTTCATGGGCGGCGAAGCCATTGCCCATGATGCGCTCCTTGAGCTGCCGTGTGATATTCTTGTGCCTGCCGCCGCAGGCGGCCAGATCACGGCGGCCAATGCAGAACGTATCCACGCCAGGGTTATTGCGGAAGGCGCCAACGGTCCGACAACGCCCGAGGCGGACGAGATCCTCGCGTCGCGTGGCGTGTTCATCGTTCCCGACATTCTCTGCAACGCCGGGGGCGTGTTTGTCTCCTATCTCGAGTATACTCAGGAGACACAACAGGAGCAGATGAGCGAGGAGACGGTCCGGGTGCGGCTGGAGCAGCGGATGAAAGATCGTTTCCAAGAGGTCTACGCCACAACGCAAGCGAAGGGACTCTCGATGCGGGATGCGGCGATGTACATGGGGGTGAAGCGCGTGTGCGAGGCGGTTGTCGCGAGAGGGGCGTTGCCGTAGGGAAGCAGCCTGTGGGCTAGCGAAAGCAAAGCGAACCGATGCGAAGCCATGCAAAGACAGGAGAAGGCGCGCGCCTTATCGACGGCGTAGCTCTGACGCGGGGCAAGGTGCTGAACCCGGAGCGTTTGCCGAGTTGGAGCGATGACGGTGGCGGCGATGATCCCGTCCTCGTGCTTCTGTCCGCCGGAAAGGGAACGCGCTTCGGTCGTGATCCGAAGTGCATTCAACTGCTACACGGCAAACCGTTGTCCCGCTATTCGATCGACGCGTTCCGGGCAACGGGCGCGGCGCACGTGGTGTGTGTGGTGGGGTACCGCTATGCCGAGGTGTCTGGTGCCCTGGGTGCGGACAACGTCTACGTGCGTTCCGCCAACCCGGCAGGCGGAACCGCCTTCGCGGTGTTTGAAGCGTTCAGCGTTCCCGGCCTGGCCGACAGGAACCCGCCCCTGGTCATATGCATGGGTGACCGTGTCGTGCCGGCCTCTACGTTTCAGCGGCTATGCGACGCACACCAAGCTGGTGATGCTGAGGCATCCCTTACGCTGCTGACGGCCGAGTATGTGCCGCCCGCCCACCGCGGAAAGGGACGCATCCTGCGCGACGAAAACGGAAAGGTGCAGCGCATCGTTGAAGAGCGCGACATCTTCAACCATCCGCCGGGGCCTCACCAGGATGCACTGTTGAACACGACGGAAGGCAACTGCCCGCTTTACATGATCCGGGCGCAGACCCTGATGCGTTATCTGAAGGAGCTGAGTAACGCAAACGCCCAGGGGCAGTACTACCTGACCGATGTCGTCGAAGCCATCGTCCGGGACGGGGGGGAGATCCGCACGATCACCACGCGCTCGTCCGATCCTGAGTACGAACTGCTGTGCTCAGATGTCACACAGCCCAGGGACGTGGCGCGCCTGGAGCAAATCCTTGCCTCGACGGCGGGATTGAATGCGTCTGAGGAGCAGGAGGCCGAGGCCGTAGCCGGGAGCATCGTTGCGGACCGCCCGGCCGGGCAGGTGGCATCCATTGCCGGCCAGTTGGAGCAGCTGGCACACATGGTTCAGCATCAGCGGCTGCCTCTCGCACCCGACAAGCCCGTGGCCATCGGGATCTCCGGGGGAAGACTGCGCCTGGCATTCATGCACCCAGACATGGTTCGTTTCTACGGCCCGGCATGGCAGATGCCGGTGGGGGCCCTCGATGGTGATGGTGACGAGCAGTTGGTCGTGTTGGTCCAGCCGGCGACGGACGGCGAGATCGGCCTCTACCCCTATGATCCGGCATACCGGGAAAATGTGAACCGTATTTCTGCGCACATGCCTTGCTTGTATCCGGACGAATCTGTAACCGACTTGCACAGCTATGAGGCGTTTGGCACGCAACTCAGCCAGTCTGTCCTCCTGGCGCTCGGCTATTTCGATGCTATCGAACTGGGGCGGCGCCGTGACGCCGGTGTGCCCCTGCCGCCATCGACCCGATGGATCGAGACCAGTATGCGTCGTCCTTTTCCGTTGGTGGCAAATGCGCTTGCCTCGCTGCGTACGCTCGCCGGGGCGGAGGGCGGCACCTCCCGGGCCGTACGGGCCTCGCTCGGGCAAGAGGCGTTCGAGGGACTGAGTGTCCTGATCACCGGCCGAATCCCGTGCGGGGGCTTCTCCAGTTCGTCCTCCGTTACCGTCGCCACGCTAAACGCCCTGAGAGCCCTGTACGCCTTGAAGATCGACGACAGCGAGTTGGTCCGGCTGGCCTGTCAGTCGGAATACGGCACCGGCGTCAGGGCGGGCTCCCTCGATCAGGCCACCGAGCAGATGGGGCGGGCCGATGCGGGAACGCTGATCTCCTCGAACCCGCGCGACAGCTATCGCTCGCTGGGCACCCACCCCATGCCGGTTGACCGCATCCAGGTTATCTTCCCGTTCACGGTGGACCGCGACCGGGAAGCCTGGCGCTGGTCGTGGGGCTTTTACGCGGAAGTGCCCGGCGACGGCCCACTGACGGCCACGGAGACGCGCCGGATGACCGGGAAGGCTGCCGAGTGCGCGGCCCTGCTGGTTAAGCTGCCTCTCGACAGGGACTTCTTTGCCGAAATTGAGGGCGACCTGCTTGCGCGTGGCTGCCTCAGCGAGGAGCGCTGCCGCTGGGTGGGCAAGGTGCTGTGTCAACTGCCCCTCCGCATGGGCATTGATGAACTCCGTGAACGTGTCCGATCCCGCCGGGACTGGTACGTCGAGCAGCTCGGGAAATGCGAGGGGCTTGACGAGAAGGACGCCCAACGCACGGCGGACGCAACGATGGATGCGTTGTTCTCCGGCTGGCGCGAACCGGTTATGATGGTTCT
>JAOZSS010000043.1 GCA_029939545.1 Kiritimatiellia bacterium
GCGTTCGAAGGGATATATGGGGGCAGGAGGAGCTAACCGCCCACCCCCTTAAGATGATAAACATGATTGCGTATAATTTCTCACATCTGAGACAGCTCGAGGCCGAATCGATCTTCATTATACGCGAGGTGGCCGCCTCATTTGACAAGCCGGTGATGCTCTATTCCATCGGAAAAGATTCATCCGTCATGCTGCGCCTCGCACAGAAAGCGTTCCATCCTGCCCCGATTCCCTTTCCCCTGTTGCATGTCGATACAACCTTCAAGTTCAAAGAGATGATCGCCTTCCGTGAGCGGATGGCGCAAGAGATCGGCTTCGAGTTGCTCGTCTGGATCAATGCGGACGGCGTAGAGCGCGGAATGAATCCGTTCGACTTCGGATCTGAAGAACACACGCGCGTCATGAAGACCGATGGGCTCAAGCAGGCACTTGACCACTACGGCTTTGACGCGGCCTATGGCGGTGCACGGCGCGACGAAGAAAAGTCACGCGCCAAGGAACGCATCTACAGCTTCCGCGACCGCTTCCACCAGTGGGATCCCAAGAACCAGCGTCCCGAGTTGTGGAACCTCTACAACAACCGCGTGCACAAGGGCGAGTCGATCCGCGTCTTCCCGCTCTCTAACTGGACCGAGCTGGATATCTGGCTCTACATCATGCAGGATAAGATCCCCATCGTACCGCTCTATTTCGCCGATGAGCGCGAGGTGGTCGAACGCGACGGCAACCTGATCATGGTGGACGACAAGCGCCTTCCGCTCGAGCCGGGCGAGACGCCGCAGCGCAAGCGGGTCCGCTTCCGCACCCTCGGCTGTTACCCGCTCACAGGCGCCATCGAGTCAGATGCCGACACGGTTCCGAAGATCGTCCAGGAGATGCTGTTGACCAAGACCTCCGAGCGGCAGGGACGCGTGATCGACTCCGACAAGTCCGCCTCCATGGAGGACAAGAAGCGCGAGGGGTACTTCTGATGCACACAACCCCACACACCGGATTCCCGGCCAACGAAGCCGAAGTCGCCGCCTACCTGGAACGACACGGACAGAAGGACATGCTCCGCTTCCTTACCGCCGGCAGCGTCGACGATGGTAAGTCCACGCTCATCGGTCGCCTGCTCTACGACTCCAAGATGATTTACGAGGATCAGCTCGCCACCGTAATCGAGGATTCAGCCATCCATGGCACCACGGACACCGACTTCGACCCCGCGCTGCTGACCGACGGGCTCAAGGCCGAGCGCGAACAGGGCATCACGATTGATGTCGCCTATCGCTACTTCTCGACCGACAAGCGCAACTTCATCATCGCCGACACCCCCGGCCATGAACAGTACACCCGCAACATGGCCACCGGCGCCTCCACCTGCGACCTCGCGGTCATCCTCATGGACGCCCGTCACGGGGTGCTGGAACAGACGCGCCGTCACAGCTTCATCGCCAGCCTGCTCGGCATCCGCCACCTGGCTGTCTGCATCAACAAGATGGACCTAGTGGACTACTCGCAGGAAGCATTTGAGCGTATCCGCGAGGCGTACGAAGGATTTGCCGCCAAGCTGGAAGACATCGATCTGCACTTCATCCCGATCTCCGCCCTGCGCGGCGACAACGTGGTCGATTCGAGCGAGCACATGCCCTGGTACCAGGGCGGATCCCTTCTTTACTACCTCGAGACGGTCCCTGTTTCGACCGATCGCAATCTGATCGATATGCGCTTCCCCGTTCAGGTCGTTCTGCGTCCCGATTTGAACTACCGCGGCTACAGCGGCACCGTCGCTTCAGGAGTCCTGCGCAAAGGCAATGACGTAGTGGCACTGCCTTCCGGCCGACGCTCCCGTATCGCCTCCATCACGACGTTCGACGGCGAGATCGAGGAGGCCTTCCCTCCAATGGCGGTCACCCTCACGCTTGAAGACGAGGTGGACATCAGCCGGGGCGACATGATCGTGCACCCCAATAACCGGCCACACGTGGCCCAGGATTTCGAGGCCGTCGTTGTCTGGATGAACGACGAGCCACTCACACTGAACGGATCCTACCTGGTCAAATCGACCACCAACCTCGTTCCGGCCACCGTCACCGGCCTACAGTATCGCTTCGACGTCAACTCGCTTCATCGGGTCGAAGCCGACACACTGCACGCCAACGAGATCGGACGCCTCCAAATCTCTACCCACCGCCAAATCTGCTTCGACGCCTACAGTCGCAACCGTTCAACCGGCTGCTTCATCATCGTCGACCGCAACACCAACGCAACGGTCGGCGCCGGCATGATTCTCGACCGAGAGCAGCCTGCACAACCCGTGAACTCCACTGCGGAGCCAAAAAGCACACACATCACGCGTGAGGCCAGCGGCGTATCCGTCGTTGAACGCGAGACTCTCCTCAAGCAGAAGTCGGTCACCCTGTGGCTTACCGGCCTCAGCGGCTCAGGAAAATCGACGATTGCGCGCGACCTCGAACGCGCGCTCTTTGACCGCAACCAGGCCTGCTTCATTCTCGATGGGGACAACATCCGCCACGGACTCAACCGCGATCTGGGATTCAGTGCATCGGAGCGTACGGAGAACATCCGGCGTGTCAGTGAAGTGGCCGCCCTTCTCAACGATGCCGGTCTGATTGTGATCACCTCCTTCATCTCGCCTTACCGCGAGGATCGCGCCAAAGCCAGGGAGATCATCGGTGGCGACCGTTTTGTGGAGATTCACGTCGATACGCCGATCGAGGTGTGCGAAGCGCGTGACCCGAAGGGGCTCTACAAGAAGGCCCGTGCCGGGGAGATTGCGCAGTTCACGGGAATCGATGCACCCTACGAGGCACCCGAGACACCCGAGTTGACGCTGAAGACCTCCGAATCACCGGTAGAGAAGAGCACAGCCGACATCATCGCCTACCTGGAAGAGAAAGGGCTGGTCTCAGGCTAGTCCGTAGCGCTGCGCGGCCCACCACAGTAGATGCATCACGCCGAGCCCGTACAGACTCGACACCACGTCATCGAGCATGATGCCAAGTCCCCCGGGAATGTTCTGCATTTGCCGCGCCGGGGTTGGCTTCCAGATATCCAGTGCGCGATGCACCAGGAACGCGATACAGAGCAACCACAAGTGCGACATCCAAGGGATACCGATCAGGCAGAGCGGGACTGTCACATATTCGTCGATCACGACCCGGCCATCGTCCTTCTTCCCTAGTTCGCGCTCGGCAATATGGCATACGGGAATTCCTGCCAGGATCATAAGGGCAACGACCAGAGCCTGTCCGCCCCACGATAACGGCGCGATGCTCCATGCCAGAACAACCCCGATCAGACTCCCGACCGTACCGGAGGCAACCGGACTCAGACCCAGCCCGAATCCCATCGCAAGCAAGACCATCAAGCGTGTCCACAATCGTTTCATTCGTATGACCCCATTAGCTCACAAACCGGTATTTCATGATGCACCACAGCGCCCGAAAACCATCACGCCAGGTGATCTTCTTGCCGTCGGAGTAACTCCGCCCATAGTAGGAGATCGGCACCTCATACAGGCGCCACTGCTTGCCGCGCGTCACCTTGGCCGTAATCTCCGGCTCAAATCCGAAACGGTCCTCATGAATTTCAATGCCTTCCAGCACCTCGCGTTTGAACATCTTGTAGCAGACTTCCATGTCCGTCAGGTTTACATCGGTCATCATGTTCGAGAACAAGGTCAGGAAACGATTGCCGATCGAGTGCCAGAAATAGACCACACGATGCGGCCCGCCGCCCAAGAACCGGGATCCGTATACGACATCGGCATGTCCGTCACGTATTGGCCCCAGGAGGAGTGCCAGATCCTTCGGATCATATTCGAGGTCGGCATCCTGAATGGCCACCACATCACCGGTAGCCTTCGCAAAGCCGGTACGCAGTGCAGCGCCCTTGCCCTGGTTCACTTCGTGAAATACGATCGTCCATTCTGGATGTTCCTGCTCCAGTAGCTTGAGCAGATCAACCGTGCCGTCCGCGGAGCAGTCATCCACGAGAATCAGCTCTTTCTCCACGCCCAATTCTGCATCCAGAACATGCTGCAGCAACTCCCGCAGCGTTTCGACCTCATTGTAGATAGGGATAACAATCGATAATTTCATATACGCATCCTAACCCGAATCCTGATCTAAAAACCAGCCATCACCGCCCCTTGTCTAAGAACTGAGTTCCCATGTTGCGTTAAGCTTGGCCAACACACCGCGAATACGACGCGCCAGCACTTCGGCGGCTCCCAGGATGAGCTGACACCCCAAAGCGGGACTGGCGTTGAGAAACTCCTCGAGTTTGGCCCGGGAGATATACCACACCTGGCTCTCCGTCCTCGCCACAACTGTGGCGCTTGCCACGTCTGCGTCGAAAATATTGATCTCGCCGAACCACTCGCCTTCTGAGATGGTGCCGACCGGGACCGGTCCCGTCGCGGTCTCATGCACAACATCCAGCGCCCCGGCGATCAGAAAGCCGAGGCGGTTCTGCTCATGCCCCTCCTTGATGATCACATCCTGTCCATTAAAGACGATAAAACGACCGTATCCACTCAGCTCAAGCAGGTCATCACTGTCATAGCCGGCCAACATCTCGCTCGGAGGTAACACCACACGGTCTGGATCAATCTTCATCACTCATCCTCTTTGTTTAACAGTTCGTCCCACACTATTGCCATTTCCTACACACACATCAATGACTAAGCACGGCCATGGAGTCTCCGCTGTCCCGCCGAATCCAGAAATCAGGAGTTGGAGGTCAGAAGTGGGCACCCCATTCCGTAGCGCCTGGCATACGGACGCGAAAACTACTTCTTCCTCCTCAAGGTGAAGTGCGATATGGTAGCCGCAGAACTCGGCGAAATCCAGTATTGGCGATATCGTATTCAAACATGTTCCAGCAACACCACAAACACCACCACGCGCCGCACGCTGCCAAACCCGGCGACGTGCGACGTGTCCTGCTGCGCTCCCTGGCAACCGTGATGGTAATCGGTATCCTCTGTGGCATTCCTGCCGCTCGCTCCTGGCTCAGCCGCGAACACATCTGCGAGTTAACCAGGGCCATGGGAGCCCTTGGCCCCGCCGCGCTGATCCTTGCCGGAATCGTGGGCCCGATCTTCTTTGTTCCACGCGCACCTATCTGCCTCGTGGCCGGCCTGCTATACGGAGTTACGGTCGGCAGTCTGCTGGGAGTCGCGGCAGGAACAGCCGGGTCGATCGTGCACTACTACCTGTCTATGGGGCTACTCGCCCATTCGGCGGAACGGCTCACGCCAAAACGATGGCAGCGACCGCTGACCATTCTGAAAACACATCCGTTCCGAGCCCTGCTCCTGTTGCGACTTTTCCCCCTGTCCAACGCCTCAGTGATCAACATGATCGCGGGTCTCCTTCGTCTACCCTTCCGCCCCTACCTCCTGGCCACCGTCCTGGGGACATTCCCCATAACCGTTATCTATGCTCTGTGGGGCAAGACCGCAAGCCAACCCAGCCGGCTACACATCGTACTATCGTCAGTCCTCCTGTTGGCGCTTACGCTTGCGGCGTGGCTTGTGCCGCGCATGCGAGGCTTTCAGCGTTGACCACTGCCGCACCGCTGCCGCACCCACGTTGCGCATGAAGTCGCCGTGGAAGGCAAGCACGTCCGGCCCCAGGTAGTCTTCCGGGTAGAGGTCACGAGGCAGCAGCGGATCGTCTCTGGTAACGGTCTCAAAGGCCGCCAACTCCTCGCGTGCGATGTGCATGATGCTTTCGGGCGGCAGTTCGCCACGCTGCACCGCCAGCATCCGGGAACGATAGGTGTCAAGGTACCAGCGGTGGCCTTCACGCAGCCGCGCGAGGTGCCAGGCGTTGGCTGCCAGCTCACGGTTCGATGCCCCCATCAGCGTGCGCGCCTGCATCAGGAACGAGTAGGCATCCACCTGCGAGGCTTCGCACAGGTCATGGTATTCTGGGCGAAGATCTTCTGTCGTCACCCATACGCTGCGTTGCAGCCCCCCCATGCGATGGCGTTTCAGAAAGGTACGCAGGGCATCGCGATAGCGCCGCTCAGTTTCCGGAACATCATACATCAACACCTGCCAGACCCCGTTCCACTTCCGGCCCCAGAACCGTTCCGCCCGGTAGAAGTCCGACAGCCGTTCGCGCGCTGTCTCGAGAACAATCAATTGGGCGGGGCCATGCCGGTCCGCCCGCCGTGCGATCATGCCCTGTTTCCTGAGCCGTGCCGTAGCACAGTGGTAGGCGTTCCGACTGGAGAAGCAGCGGCCCCAACTCATCGCGTATCCGCGCGTGTTCACCATCTCCGTGTAGAACAGTAAGAGTTCCACCATCTCGTCCACAACCCGTCGCCGCACAAGCTTCCAGGAGACACCCTCCCGAGGCAGCTCCATCTCCATCGTCCCCCCCCTCTTTTCACACCCAAAAACAACTGTCATCCCCATATTACCTGTCATATACATTCACGATCGTGAATGTATATGACAGGCAATATGGGTAAGAGTTTTTATATAATGCAGTTACACAGTTCTCATTATCGACAATCCTACGCAATCCATCAACTATTTTTGTCTATTTTCCGGAAATATGCGGGGTGGATTACTTCAAGGGGGTGAAGGGCATAGTTAACAACCAAACAGAAGGGGGACGTGATGAGCTCTATGAATCGTGTATTCCTGGCGGGGAACCTAACGAGGGATCCCGAACTGAAACAGACCAGCAGCGGGATGGCCGTGGCTGATCTCGGCGTGGCGGTCAATGACCGCTACAAAAACCGCAACGGCGAGCAGGTGGAGCGGGTCTGCTTCACGGACGTGGTCGTATGGGGCCGCCAAGCCGAAACCTGTACGCAGTACCTAACGAAGGGCGCGCCGGTCCTGGTCGAGGGACGCCTCCAACTCGACCGATGGGAGAATGCCGACGGCCAGCCGCGCTCAAAGATGCGCGTCTGTGCCAACCGGGTCCAGTTCATCGGCCGCGGCAACAGTAACGGCGCGGCACCGACCGATGTAACTCGCGAAACCGTGACGGCGGGCAAGGCCGACGATACCCAGGAAGAGGACATGCCGTTCTAGGGCAGATACAACATCCAACATCCAACAAACATACAGAAAGCAGGAGATCAATTATGAACGAGAATACAGAGACCACACCCACCACAGACACAGAGAAAACCACATACAGCAACCAAGGGCGCGTCGCGTTCTACCACGCCAACAGCAAAGGCACCGGCGCGGCACTGCGCTTCGAGTTCAAGCCGCCCTCAGGACGACGCAACGGCTGCTTCTTCATGGAGATGGCCAAGCAGAAGAGCAAGGCGGCCGGAAGCGGCAGCGAACGAGCGCATGCTACGTTCGACTGGGAATCCAAGGCCATCGTGAAACTAAGCTTCATGGATGCCTGCGAATTCCTTTCGGTTCTCCAACTCAAACAGCCAAGCCTGGGCAACAATGGCAAAGGGCTGTACCACGTAAACGGCGACAAGGATACCATCATTGGGATGCATACCAACACGGAACGCAAGGGCTACACGGTCGGGATCTCGCGCAAAGACAAGCAGGGCCAGCAACTCTTCAAGGGCCACTTCCTTGTCTCCCCGACCGAGGCCATTGGTCTTGAGGCCATCTTCTCGGCCGCGCTGTTCCATATGGCCTTTGGTCACGTGACTGCGGAAGCCGCCTGAGGGGTGGATGAGTGAGGGCGGAGGCCTGCGGAAGGTCTCCGCCTGGCACCCGGCCCGCGCGGAGCGCGGGCCCTACCGTCCCTTTTCGGACACGAACTAGCAGAAAAGAGATTGCATCACAGCCACGTATGCTTTCAACTGTCCCCCATGATGGATCGTCGCATGCACCCGTGGAACGAATGGAAGGAACGGTGTGCCGTGCTCCGCTGTGAACCCGAAACGCGGCTAGCCCTGCACACGTTCGGAGGGCAACGCTACCGCACGCTGGCCCAGCGCTGTCTGGGCACGATCAATGTCTCGGATGTGGCGCTGGTCACTCTCTCTGACGCTGATGCGTGGCACCTGCTCGAGCTCCACATGACCTTGCCGGATGCGATCAATGGCAAGGCCTACAAAGAGTGGCTCTTCGCCCGTATTGAAGGTTCCAGCGATGTACCTTTCGATATCGTACAGGGAGGCGCTACGCTTCTGATGCGCTCGGTAGTGCGCGAACACCTACGCCACGAGTATCTATCCGCCGCCCACATCTCGACCCACCAGGGCTCGCCGGGGCCGGGCCCAACGAGAGACGCGACGGAGGAATGGCTTCCTGGCACGCTGGATACGGCTGAAGCGGTGGAAACCGAGGAACTGGCCTCACTCGCCGCGAAACACGCAGCGACACTGTTCAAGGATCTCCCACGCCGCCAACGTATAGCGCTGGCGGCTCGCACTCTCCACATCCCGCTATCGAATGCACGTCTCCTGGTTGTGGCGGGCTGCTTGCGCAGCGCTCTGCACGGCGCCTTTCGCGAGTTTGCAGAACAGGTTCTCGACTACGTGCGCGACCACTTTCCCCGTGATGATCGCGACACCCAACGTGACCTCGCCCTTGCTCTCTTCGAGCGCATCTCGCACCTCTGTACCGACTGGGCCGAGACCGACCACCACTGTCGGGCCGCCTTGTTCGTGCCACGCCCGGCACACCAGACTTTGGGGACGACGCTATGACACGCCCACCCGACAGCATCCCCGCACCACCGGACCCGAGCCGCGAACGCCTGAGACGCTGGCTCGCCGAGTGGAAACTGTTGAACGCACTCACTTCGGAAACGGACGGCGAACCCCAACAGCCGACGGGCAGGTCCGGGGCTCCATTGCCGCTCGCCAATGAGATGCCCGTCCAAGCAGGTGACATCCGTCTACTGCACCCCCGATTCGAACCCGATGCCCCCCGTTACGTCGCCGTGGCGGCGGCCAGAGACGTGGACACCTGGCTCGTCGTGCCCTTCGGTCTTCTGTCTGAGCCGGCGACGCCCGATGAAGTGGTCACAGGAAGGAGCACCCCGGCCCTGCGCGTGTTGTGTCCATGGAACCAGTTCAGCATGTCGACCCTCATGCTTCAGCGCTGCTGGCTGGTTGACCGGCTGACAGACAGGGAGGCGGCCTGGTGCCAGTCCACACGGCCCGCCGACCGTGTTGGGCCACCCCTGCGCCATCCGCTTGACCTGCGGTGGGATTACCTTGAAATGGAGTCGGATTTTCGCCAACGTGTCTGCCGTCGGTCCCGCGGAGGGGTAACATACGATATCGCCCCCCCATCCGAGTTGCGAAAAGCAGCCGAGGACGGTGCGCCTTACGGCGACAACAGCGATGGTACAGAACCTGACGACGAGCGTAGCGGCGCATGAAGGACGTAATGCTCCAGATCTCAGCTCTCACGGTACATGCGGGTGGAAAGCCCATCCTCCAGAACTTCTCTCTCGAAGTCGGAGAGGGCGAACAGGTCCTGGTAACGGCACCATCCGGAATGGGTAAGTCCACTCTGCTGCGGTGCGTGCTGGGTTTTCTCACCCCGCAGGGCGGATCGATTGCGCTACAGGGCGAACCGGTGAACGACCAGTCCATCTGGGCGCTGCGCCGCCAGATGAGCTACGTGGCCCAGGAGCCTGTTCTCGGGAACGGCACCGTCCGCGACATCCTGGCCCGGCCTTTCGATTACCACGCCAACCGGGACCTCCGACACAATCTGGACCGTGTGCCCGACCTGCTCAGGCAGCTGCGGCTGCCGCAAGAGATCGCCGAGCAGCAGATGGAGTCCCTCTCCGGCGGCGAGAAACAGCGGATCGCGCTGATCGCCGCACTCCTGCTGGATCGTCCCCTGTTGCTGCTGGATGAGATATCGGCCAGCCTGGACCGGGACAGCGCCGAAGCCGTGTTCACCACGCTCGCCGGCCTGCAAGAGCAGACCGTCCTCGCCGTCGGGCACCACGCCGACGCACTGCCGAAGGCCGATCGCATTGAGATGCTGCCCTACGGCAGCGGGCAACAGGGAGAGATCCAGTGACAGAGACGATCGACATCTCCGGACCCGGCATGATCGCGGCCTACTGCCTGCTGCTGATTCCATTGGCCATGCTCCTGTGGCAAGGCGTCTCCATTCTCGGCCGCGTCACCATCGCGGCCGTGCGCATGACGGTTCAGCTTCTCTTCGTAGGGCTCTATCTCCAGTTTGTGTTCAACCTGAACAACGCCTGGCTCAACTGCGCGTGGCTGTTGATCATGATCTTGGTGGCCGATGTTTCTATCCTACGCCACTGTCGGTTGCGCGTGCGCTGGTTTGGGCCATCGCTCTTTGTGGCGCTGTTAGTGGGTACAGCCGTGCCGGTGCTCTACTTCACCACGCTCATCCTGCGGCGGCCCCATAGCATGGAGGCCCGCTACCTGATCCCGATCGGGGGGATGATCCTGGGCAACTGCCTGCGCGCCGACATCATCGGCATCCGCCACTTCTACGACACCATCAAGCGGGATAGCCGTACGTTCGAACAGTCGCTGGCCCAGGGCGCGGAGCTACGAGAGGCGATTCGACCCTACTTGCGCGAAGCCTTCCACAACGCCGTCTCCCCCACGATCGCCACGATGATGACGATCGGCCTCGTCTCGCTGCCCGGCATGATGACCGGCGTCATCCTGGGTGGTCAGCCACCCGTGACGGCCATCAGATATCAGATAGCCATCATGATCGCGATCTTCACGGGCACAGCCATTGCCGTCCCCTGCGCCATACTAATGAGCCTGAAATGCGGATTTCTCCCTTCGGGGCCGTTGAAGAGTGACGTGTTTGCGGGCTGACCGAGGTCCGTCAATCTTCGCAAGCGTCGATGTCGGAGGTCGGGAAGATCATGGCCATGCCGAACGCCATCTGGAATTCGGGGTCCAGCGAGAGATCGATGTGCTCGGTCTGCTCCTGAAGCTGCGCGGCGTAGGCGCGTTCGCGATCGGAGAGCAGGACGAGCTTCGCGCCCAGTGACGCGGCATTGCCGATGAAACGGATGCGGTCGCCCGGAATCTGCGGAAGCAACCCGATCCGGCGCGCATTGCTGCGGCGAATAAAGTTGCCGAACGCACCGGCCAGCAGAACACGGTGGATCGCATCCGGCTCCACGCCTGCCCGTTGCAGCATAATCTGGATGCCGGCGCGCACGGCGCCCGACGCGAGCTGAAGCTCGCGCACATCTTTCTGCCACAGGCAAATCGCCTCGTCTCCGGCCGCGTCTTCAGCAGGTGCCAAAACGAAGCGGGTTTCATTACCTTCCGTGATGAGTCTCGATTGCAGGGCTTCCGGTATACCGGCCGGCAGTTCATCAGCGGGAAGAATGCGACCGGTCTCGTCGATGATGCCCGTGCGCAGCAGGTCGGCCGCCGCGTCGATCAGCGCCGTTCCGCACAAGCCCGCCGGCGGCGCATCGCCGATCACGTTGATGTCGACATCCTCGCGTATGATCACCTTCTCAATCGCTCCGGCCGTCGCGCGCATGCCCTGACGGATGCGTGCGCCTTCGAACGCCGGCCCGGCGGCGGTTGATGTCGCCAGCAGTTGGTCTCCGTTCGCCAGGACGATCTCACCGTTGGTACCGATATCGACAAACAGGACCGGCTTGTCCCAGCGATCGAGGCGCGCCGCCACAATGCCGGCCACCGTGTCGCCGCCCACGAAACTACCGATCTGCGGAAACACGTACACTTCTGCGGCATCGTTCACCTTCAGGCCAAGGTCTGAGGCAGAGAGAATCTGGGCCTGCTCAAACGCCTGCACGAACGGCACCTCACCGAGGGCGGATGGATCGTATCCACAGAGGATCTGCTGCATCGTCGAGTTGCCTGCGAGCACGATCTCGTAGACCTCGTCGGCGCGAATGCCGGCTTGTGATACGAGATCATCCACAATGGTGTTGAGGCACTCCACGGCAGATGCCTGTAGCGCGGCAAGGCCATCGTCGTTCTCGCGCACATGCATAATGCGCGATATCACGTCGTCACCAAACGTCACCTGCGGATTTATAGCAGAAGCCACGCCGCACTCCCGGCCCGACACCAGGTCAAACAGCTTTCCGACCACGGTTGTGGAGCCCAGGTCGACGGCCACACCATAGCCGTCGTCGGTCGTATCACCAGCCTCAAGCGCCACGAGATGGTTGTTTGAGAGGACCGCAGTGCCCTTCCATTCGTTCGCGCGCAGGAACGCCGACATCAGCCGCATCAGTTCGGGCGATACGTCGATGTCGCCCAGAATGGCACGCAGCCTCACCAGGTCGGCACGCGGGTCTTCGCTGGATGGCAGAGGAAGCTCAAAGCGGCGCTTGTGAACCAGCGGCGAGACCTCGACATCCGCCCCGCTGTCGTCCGTCAGAATCTGCTGCTGACTCTCAAACGTGGACTCGGCAGGCACGTCCACCACAAGGGGCGCGTCGACCGGCGTACAGCAGGCCAGGCGATACCCCTCTTCAACCTGCTTGGGAGAAAGAATGCCTACCGAAGCGGCGGACGGGACCGGAGGTGTGTCCACCAGACGTACCCGACACTTTCCACACGTACCCTTGCCCCCACATGGCGTCTGCAGGATAACACCAGCGCGGCCGGCAGCCTCAAGAAGAACAGTCCCGGGCAGAACATATACGCTGCGTCCGGATGGCTGAAACGTCACTTTAATCTCGTGGCCGTGCATGTCTCCCCCCAGTGTTCTCGCGTTTATGGCACAACCGGCATCCAAGCACAAGTGCGCGTTCTCCATGCTCATAATTCAGATACTCGCGGCTATTCATGGGCTTCCCTCGCGCTTGACTCTTCCCCCTAGCTCGCTATGCTTCCTGATCCCTTCTTAAGGGGGCTTGGGAGACGTGTGCATTCTATGCAACATAGACGATTCGGACGTACAGACCTGCGAATGCCCGTGCTGACCTGTGGCGGCATGCGGTATCAACAGGCGTGGAATGACTTGGGCAAGGGTCAGAAGATCGACCCGAAGGGACAGGCCAACCTGGAGGCCACCATCCACCGTGCGTTTGAACTCGGGATCAACCATTTCGAGACCGCCCGCGGCTACGGTACGAGCGAGCACCAGCTCGGACTCATCCTCCCCTCGCTCCCCCGGGATGAGATCATCGTCCAAACCAAGATCGGCCCCAAGGATAGTGAAGAGGCGTTTCTCAAGACGTTTGAGGTGTCCCTCAAGAACCTTCAGGTCGACCACGTTGATCTCCTGGGCATCCACGGCATCAACAGCCGCGAGATCCTGGACAAGACATTGCGCGGCGGAACACTCTCAGCCTGCCGCAAGCTGCAGGATCGGGGGCTCGTGCGGCATGTTGGATTCTCCACGCACGGCCCCACGGATGCCATCATCGCGGCCGTACAAACTGACGAATTCAGCTACATCAACCTGCACTGGTACTACTTCGACCAGATCAACTGGCCGGCCGTGGTGTCCGCCAGTGAACGAGACATGGGTGTCTTCATCATCAGCCCTTCCGAGAAAGGGGGGAAACTCTTCGACCCGCCGGAGAAACTGGTGCGTCTCTGTGATCCGCTGACACCCATTGGCTTCAACGACCTATTCTGTCTCGGACACGCCGAAGTCCATACGCTCAGCATTGGAGCGGCCCGTCCGAGTGACTTCGATGCCCACGTCGAGATTCTGCAGCTCATCAAGGAAGCCATGATCGGTCTCAGTCCCGTGATGCGACGACTGGAGGAGGCCACCGTGGAGGCCCTTGGTGCTGACTGGGCTGCCACCTGGAAACATGGGCTACCCACAACGGTCAATGCCCCACACGAGATTCCCCTCTATCACGTGCTTCGCATGTACAACATGGCCAAGGCCTTCGACATGATCGAATACGGCAAGATGCGGTACAACCTGCTCGGCAGCGGCGACCATTGGTTCCCCGGCGGGAAAGTGATGGACGTGGACTGGGATATGCTGGCCCGGAAATTGCAGAACTACCACTTTGTTGATCGCCTCCCGGCCATCCTGCGCGAGGCCCACGCCCTGTTCAATGCCGAAGACAAGAAACGCCTTAGCCAGAGCAGCTAGGCATATTTCAGAGCGAGAGATCATTGGCGCCACCCCGACAAGCGGGGTGGTGGCCAGGTGAGACAGTGGGGCTTGGCGATGCGGAATGGAAAAGGGGCGATGGGGCCATCGTTGCGACAGCACCCACCGCCCCGCGGGGGGCTATTGCAGGTACTCACGCTAGAAATCGTGGCCCACACTCAGCATGCCAACAACATCCACGTCATACGAATCACCCAGAATCTCGTCGTCGATATCACCAATGTAGGTGACACTCGCGCCG
>JAOZSS010000210.1 GCA_029939545.1 Kiritimatiellia bacterium
AAAATGGGGGGCGCTTAGTCGCATGAGTGAGAGCGGAAGACCGGTTACACCCGTGGCCAAGCTGTGCGATCTGTTTGAAACGCTTGAAGACTAGTTCGATTTGCCACCTGATCCGATACCACTCCAAGACGTCCGCTGCCGAGAACTCGTTCTCAGGAAATGTCGTAAACAGGATTACGTACTTCGCGTAAACCAGCGTCTCCTTCTTGAGCGTTGTCTGTTTCCTGCTTGCGATGTATTTCCGTCTCTTGTGTGCGGCGCGAATCGCCTCTTGTGTTTTGCGGATCACGCATATTCGTCCCTGAATGCGGCTGCGCTTATCTTCGCCGGGAATATATGCTGGCCATCATTTGATCGCTCCGGCCGTTTTCACTCCCCGAACGGATTTCAATAGCGGGAAGTCCTTTCCCTGCTTATCGAACAGCAAGACAGTCTGAGTATGGAGCCTGACCGTGAGATAGGCCTTCTGTGAATCCACATACCGAATTCCCGACATCAGGGAGTAGCCCCGATCTGCGATTAAGTAGTCACCTGCCCGAACAGGAAACTGCTTGAACGACTCCCCGCTGCCCTTGCCTTCTGTTGCCGTCAGCTTGAAGAAGTCGCAGTTCAAAGAAGGAACCTGAACGCTATAATGAATGCGCCACAAGCTTCCCGTCTTGCCCGGTTCCCGAACATTGGTGGCGTCCAGCAGTCGACACCGAAAGTCGTCGCTCTTGTCGAGATCCAGTCCGCGTTCGGCAAACATAGCCAAGCACAGCTGATGCAGCCATTCTCCGGATTTTCGTAGCCGCTTCAGCAAGGCGACATCCGAAAGGTCAGCACTCTGAGCCTGTCGCGCTCGGACAACAGTTTCGCGCAACGAAAACCCTCCTGCCAAATGAATCAACAGCGTTCGTAGCAGCGCATCCTCTGACTTATCCTTGCGCAGGCCCTTCAATGCGTTGGTCGTAGCGGCGAGATCTTTCCAGTTCTCGGGAAAGAATGAGGTCAGCAATTTCCAGTCTTCGTCGATCATGGTGCATCCCTCCTTTAGCTCTTATGGTAAGTTTCCCCTGACCCATCTTTCAGCGCGCGCGATCTATCAGGCACTGAAGAAGAGAAAGAGGGCCTTGGTCTGACGGGAAATCCCATGGTAAACCCTACAGGAATATCCCTAAGGGAATTTCCCGTAGTCATGTCTGTATAGGGGCAAGCCGCGCTCCAAGTAAGGCGCTCTTTCCGCAGCAGTGTTCGCAGCGTTCACACCTAACATAGTCGGCGCAGTGTGCGCCCTTTCCACTCGATGGCACCGTCTCCGCTGAGCCGGGTGATCAGGCGGGAGAGCGACTCGGGCGTGGTGCTGATGGCAGCGGCGAAGTCTTTCTTTGAGATATCCAGTTCGATCTCGGCGCTGTCCCCGTAGTGCTCATCCAGGAAAGCGAAGAAGCGGGTCTCGACATCATGCAACGTCAGTTCGCGGATGCGTCCGGTGAGATAGCGCATCTTGGTCATGAGATGCCCGATGAAGCCGGCACGGAAATCGGGGTCGCCCAGCAGGCGGTGGATCTCGGTGCGTGGCAGCGCGACCAGGCGGGTACCCGCAATGCATTCCGCCGTGACGGGATAGATGTCACTCTCAAAGAGAATCACTTCGGCAAACACTTCGTTGGCCCCGATTACCCGAATGGTCACCTCGCGCCCGTCGGGCGTGGTACGGGAAAGTTGAACCTTTCCCGCGGCGACAAAATACATGGAGGTTCCCCGCTGCCCCTCATGGAACACCACCCCCCGTCGCGCATGATCCTCAACCCGCGCCACCTGAGACAAAGCCCGATACCCGGACTCCGGCAACCCCTCAAAAAACTCCGCGCGCCGCAAGAGCGTTTCAACCTGTAACTGGTGTGCGTTCATGAATGCTCTTGCTGTGCGGGTTAACCGCGGTTAATTTCGCAACTTGTCCTGTTTCTTGATCCATATCAAGGAACCTAAATCCGATGCGTGGAATCATACGCCCATCGTTAAACGGGAACCAACCCAAATAGGAGAGACCAGATGAGTATGTTTTGCTACCAGTGTGAACAGACGGCCAAGGGTGAGGGTTGCACGAAATTCGGGGTGTGCGGAAAAGATCCCGAAGTCGCCGCGCTTCAGGATCTCCTGGTCCACGCCGCAAAGGGAATCTCGATGTATGCGCATCGCGCCGGGAAGCTAGGCGTCCACGATCACGACGTTGACCTGTTCGTGGTGGAGGCCCTCTTCACAACCGTAACCAATGTGAACTTCGATGCAGAACGACTCGAAGGACTGCTGTGCAAGGCTGCGGAAATCAAGGACAAGGCGCGTGCTTTGTACCACGACGCCGCAATCAAGGCCGGCAACATTGAGGAAGAGCTGTCTGGACCGGCCGTATGGCACCCCGCGTGCGACCACGAGGGGCTTCTGGCCGAAGGTCTCGAGGTCGGCATCCCGGTGCGGCGCAAGAAGCTGGGCGAAGACATCGCGGCACTGATCGAGCTGCTCACTTATGGACTCAAGGGCATGGCCGCCTATGCTGATCATGCTTCCATACTGGGCAAGGAAGACCAAGCCGTCTACATGTTCTTCCACGAAGCGCTCGACTTCCTGACACAGGATGCGCCGACAGTGGATGGTCTGCTCGGCATGAACCTGCGCTGTGGTGAGGTCAACCTGAAAGTCATGGAGCTCCTCGACCACGCCAACACGGGCGCCTATGGCAATCCCGAGCCAACCGCCGTCCGTATCGAGCCGGTTAAGGGCAAGGCGATCCTGGTTTCGGGGCACGACCTGAAGGATCTCGAGGCTCTGCTCAAGCAAACCGAAGGCAAGGACATCAATGTCTACACGCACGGCGAGATGCTACCGGCCCATGGATATCCCGAGCTGAAGAAGTACAAGCACCTGGTTGGAAACTATGGCGGTGCCTGGCAGGACCAGCGGAAAGAGTTCGATGCCTTCCCCGGCTCGATCCTGATGACGACCAACTGCATCCAGAACCCACACGACACCTACAAGGCGCGCATCTTCACGAGCGGGCTGGTGGCCTGGCCCGGCGTGACGCATGTCGGCAGCAACGACTTCGCTCCTGTGATCGACGCCGCCCTCGCGGCAGACGGTTTCACGGAAGACGGCGCGGACAAGACCATCACGGTCGGGTTTGCCCACAACGCCGTGATGAGCGTGGCCGACACGGTGATTGAGGCGGTCAAGAGCGGCGACATTCGCCACTTCTTCCTGATCGGCGGTTGCGATGGTGCCAAGAGCGGCCGTAACTACTACACCGACCTGGCCGAAGCGGTGCCGGACGACTGCGTTATCCTCACGCTGGCCTGCGGAAAGTTCCGTTTCAACAAGCTGGAGTTCGGTGATATCGGCGGCATTCCCCGCCTGCTGGACTGCGGGCAGTGCAACGACGCCTACTCCGCCATCCAGATCGCCGTCGCCCTGGCGGACGCGTTCAATACGGATGTCAACAGCCTGCCGCTATCGATGGTACTGTCGTGGTATGAACAGAAAGCGGTCTGTATCCTGTTAACCCTGCTCCACCTCGGAATCAAGGATATCCGCCTGGGCCCGAGCCTGCCGGCCTTCATAACGCCGACCGTGCTGCAGGTGCTCGTGGACACGTTCGGTATTAAGCCGATCGGAACGGTCGAGGATGACCTGAAGGCCATGCTCGGGTAGGAACAAGAGAAAGATAACCGCAGATTGCGCGGATTACGCGGCGGATAAGGGGGCGCCTTCAGGTAAATCCCCCCCTATCTGCACCCATCCGCGCCCATCCGTGGTCAAAGGAGGGTGTAACCGGTCTTCCGCTCCTGCCTGAGAGAGGAAAAACATAGAAAAC
>JAOZSS010000211.1 GCA_029939545.1 Kiritimatiellia bacterium
GAAAATGGGGGGCGCTTAGTCGCATGAGTGAGAGCGGAAGACCGGTTACACCCCTACGCCATGGCGTCCACCAAAGACCAGTCGTATATCCTGCGTTCCCGCTAGCGAGAGGCTAGATGAGGGAGTTGAAGAAGGGCGGTAGTGGCGCGGTGAAAGTCATGGATTCCTTTGAATGGGGATGGAGAAGTGTGAGCGAGGCGGCGTGCAGGGCGAGTCGCTGGGGACCCTTTTTCGTGGCGCCATACTTCTTGTCTCCCACCACCGGGCAACCGCCTTCCGACAGGTGCACTCTAATCTGATTCTTCCGGCCGGTCAGCAGCTCTATCTCGAGTAGGCTACATGTCGCGGTGGATTTCAGCACGCGGTAGCGGGTCCTGGCCAGTTTGCCCTTCTTGGGATCGCGGACGGAATAGACTTTGTGCGCGCTGTTCTCCGCCAGGGTGGAGGTGATGACGCCCGCCTGTTTTGGGGGTGTGCCATGGACAACGGCATAGTACTGCTTCTGAAAGCCGGCCCACTCCGCCTGGAGAAACCGTTTGACCGGTTCGCTCTTGGCAAACACAAGAACACCGGACGTGTCACGGTCGAGCCGATGTACGATGAAAACCCGTTTGCGTGATTTCTGATTCCCTTTTCGAACGTAGCTGTTCAAGAGATAGTAGGCCGTGTTCTCCCTGACCGTCTCACTGCTGATGGTCAATAGACCGCCCGCCTTGTCCACCACCAGGATATCGCGATCCTCGTAGAGTATGGTGAGGCCCTTGGGCTGGTACTTGCGGGGAGGGGCTTTGAAGCTGGCTTGGCTCTTGGTCATGCAGGCCTTCTCATTTGCGGCTTCCGAGAGCCTAGGCGAGGAGCGACGACACGGCAAGGGGTTTAAGGATGACTGCTGCGGGTCAGCGGCGACGGCGACGGGGAGATCGAGGCGCGGCACCACGGCGTCGATCGGGCTTGTGGCTCCGACGGCCTTGGGGCCTGGCCTTTGTGGCAGGCGCTGCGTAGTGGCCCTCTCGGGCAATCGCATCGACAGCGAGACAGGCCGTGGCAAAAGCGGCGGTAAGATTGTAGCCCCCGGTGGGACCATCCACATCAATCACTTCCCCCGCAAAGTAGAGCCCTGGCGTCTCGGTTGAGGCCATCGTGGCAGGCGAGACATCGCGCAGATCCACGCCGCCCACCGTCACCATCGCCTCCTTGAGCGGACGCATCGACGCGCCACGCGATATACCTCCTGCTTCACGGGGCAGGCATCCGCATCTATAAATATATCCAACACACCAACACCTCATTGCTACGCGGCTGATTCGCGCCCGACACCACGTGGTTCCCTATGATCAGCGCCACGTTCAAACTCTCGCCTCCAGCGATGCTCGCTGGGCTATGATCAGACAAGTGTACGACCCCGTTGGGGTCGTTCCTCGGGACCCCAACGGGGTCCAACGTCATAGCCCGGGGTGAAACCCCGGGATGGAGGGCCTATACCCCCAGGTTCAACTCTGGCTCTCTCCCCGTCAGCGTATCGCCGAGCAGTTCCGCGCGCCAACCGCAAAGTAGGGGGTGATCGGTGCGTCCTGTGGGGATGCCTCCCTGTAGCACCATCGCCAGATCGCCTTTGCTGCAGACAATCTGAGGATCAATCTGGCGGCTCTGCGCGCGTGTAACGATCTGCTCAAGCGCAGCGTCAACGGGGCGTCGGTGCTTCGCGTCTCGGCTGGGACGGAACACGGGGGGCGGCAGCGCCTCTTCGGGCAGGGCCAAACCACGCTCGACGGCAGCCAGTAAATCCTTTCCGTAACGCTGGGCAGATTGCCGTTGCAGCTTCTTGCAGCGGCACAGGGCGTCACCACTTTGAGGAAGCTTAGCGGCTACCGACACCAATTCACCATCCTCCATGAGCCATCGGCGAGGCTTGTCCGCGGTGCGGGCCCGCTCTTCGCGCCAGGCGGCAAGTTCGCGGAGGACCGCAAGGTTGCGTGGCGGCAACGAGGCCGACGCGCGGAGGCGCAGATAGGCTTCGTTCGCCGGCTTCTCGTCATAGCGGTCAGGGTCGTTCAACGTGGCTAACTCTTCGCTCAGCCACGCTTCGCTGCCGGCGGCGCGGGCCCGTTGGCGGATAATCTCAGCGACTTCAGGGAGGTGAAGTACGTCGTCGACTGCGTAGTCGAGGTATTCCTGGCGAAATGGGCGTACCATCCAGTTCACACGCGTATGCTCCTTTGGCAGATGCACATCGAGAAGCTCCGCGACCAGGTTTGCGAGAGAAAGAACCGAGCTGAGACCGGCGAAGCCTGCCGCTAAGCGTGTGTCGAATACACCGGTGGCCGATGCTCCCGTCGCCCGCTTCAAGAGCATCAGATCCTGGGGCGCATCGTGAAGAATCTTGGTGATCCGGGACGCGCTCAGAATGTCTCCCAGTGGCGTGAGATCCGCGATCGAAACGGGATCGATCAGGTAGCTGACGCCGCTTGCGAGACCCACCTGTATTAAACCGAGACGTGCGTAGTAGGTACGGTCCCATACAAACTCCGTATCGAGGGCGATGCAGGGCTCGTCGCCAAGACGTGCAACGACCTCACGCAGGGCCTTCTGGGTATCAATCATGTGAAAAGATTTGGACATAGTGCGGGAAGCCTATCACAGGGCGCGGTGTGTTCGGGCCACTATTCGCACCTTTTCTCCTATAGCCTACAGCCTAACTGCCTGATTTTCCGCCACAACACATTGCACAGACACCCGTCGATACGGCATAATGGGTGCATGAAGAAGACCACGTCAGAGTCGGATGTTGAGCGCAAAGCGCGACTCCTCAGGGAGCTGCGCCGCGATGTGCACATCCGCCAAACCAGCTATCGTGTCCGGGCGCTCAAGCTGTTCCCGCACGTTTGTGCGAGCTGCGGCCGCGAGTTTTCCGGTAAGCGCCTGCGCGAGCTGACCGTTCATCACAAAGACCACGACTACCACAACAATCCGAACGACGGCAGCAACTGGATCCTGTTGTGTCTCTACTGCCATGACCACGAACATGAGTCGCACGCCGGCGACGCACGCAGCTCCAAGCCCGTCACGTTTGGCGAAGCCGCCCCACCCGTCTCAAATCCCTTTGAGAACCTGGACCAGCTTATGGATCAGTGAGGCAGTGCATCTGGGGACACACAGAACAAGCAAAGCCCATACCCCTCCCCGCCGGGTCAGTCCCTGCCGCCGTTTAGTCGATTAAAGGATGACGGTTCTTACGTAAGGGCGCGATGCAAACGCGGCAAAGACCACTCGTGAACTGGGCAGGCTAGCGGGCCAGGGGGCGGTCGAGCTTGGCTTGTTGAGCGGCACCCCCCTCAGCCACGATCTGCTGTACGGTCCTATCGGGGTCAAGCTGCGGCTCCTGGGCCAGGTACCCGATCGTGGCCGATTTGGCGCGCAGGACTTCTCCGATGTACTCCTTGTCCAGTCCGGCCATGATCCGCAGCAAGGTGGTCTTGCCGGACCCATTGGGACCGATCACGCCAATCTTGGCGCCGAAGAAGAACGTAAGGGTTACGTCATCCAGGATCGTTTTGACGCCCTGCTGCCTGGTTACGTTCTCGATGCTATAGACATACTCACCCGCCATAGACTTCTCTCCCGTGGTTGACCTCGACGCGCTTGCTGCCGCGTGAATCTGGGACTCGTGCAAGTCGGGCTCCGGCCTTGCTGCGCATTTTGCGAACGATCTCCTGCATGCCGATCGCCGCGCCGCGCGCCCCACGGGGCTCCGTGCATCCGTCTTGTTGACCCGGAAGTCTACGGGGTCCGGGTTGGGTGTAACCGGTCTTCCGCTCTCACTCATGCGACTAAGCGCCCCCCATTTTC
>JAOZSS010000212.1 GCA_029939545.1 Kiritimatiellia bacterium
CCCTTTATGGACAGGTAGAGCTCATCATTACCCTCGCGGTCGGTACCCAGGAGGTGGCGGCGCGGGTACGTGAGCGGGTGCTGTCCCCGTGTGGTGTTACCCTCGCTGTCGTAAAGCGTCTCCTTGGTGAACTGTAGGGCCGCGAACGGCGCGCTGTAGGTCTTCTCCACCATAGTGCGAAGCGGAGTTAGCAGCAGGTCCAGGACGCTTTGGCCATCGCTGTCAAAGAGCACCCGGTGGGTTTCGGTATGACGACGCAGGCTGCCGTCGTCGTCGCGCAGGGGCGGGTGATAGCCCACGCTGTCGAGAATGGCAATCAACGTGTAGAGTGCCAGCACAGCCGCGCTGACCCGCACGATGCGACGGCGGAAGACCTGGCGCATAGCGGCGCGCCACACCTCGCGCCGTGCCAGGATGAGCCCGATCCAGACCATCAGCCCGACCACCACGGTAACGATCGCGTCCTTCACATACCAGTTGTGCAATAGCTCGGTCATTGCAGGCGAATCCTTGGGTCGGCGATGGAGTAGCTGATCTCGACGAGCGTCAGGGCGAGCACATAGAGGCCGGAGAGCAGGAAGACCATGGAGCGAAGCACCGCAAAGTCCTGTTTGCTGATGGCTTCAATCATGTAGTTTCCAAGCCCCGGAATTCCGAAGAAGTTTTCCAGCAGCAGGCTCCCCATAATGAGGAAGGGAATACTGACGATGACATTCGTCAGGATGGGCAGTAGGGCGTTGCGCAGGGCGTGCTTGAAAAGGACCGTGCCTTCCCCGAGTCCCTTGGCGCGCGCGGTTCTGATGTAATCTTTGTTGATTTCTTCGAGAAAGATGGTGCGGTAGTACCGCACGCCGCTGCCAATGCTGCTCACGAGTCCAATCACAACCGGGAGGACAAGAAACTTCAGGGTGTGGGGAAACTCGGCGTCGAACCCCGATACAGGGGCCAGTCGGAGGGCAATAGCAAAGATGTACTGTCCTCCAATGATATAGAAGAGCGCTGAGATCGACATCATGAGCACACAGATCACAAGCGCCGTGTAGTCGATGTAGGTCGCGCGGTAGAACGCCACGATCATGGCGACAAAGATATTGATCAGGAGGCTGGCCATGAAAATGGGGAGGGTCAGACAGAGAGAGTAGGGGAAGCGTCGCTTGATCTCATCGCTGATCTTGGAGTTGTCCACGTCGGAGTGGCCGAACTCCAGGGCGAACAGGTGCATGCTCTTCTGCCAAAAAATGGTCTGCGTCAACGCGGCAGGGAATCCCTCCTGTAGGTTGACGAACCGGGGCAGGTGGTAGTTGTGCTCGCGTTTCCAGTTCTCAATCTGCTCCTGTGTGACGCGCTTTTCGCCCAGAATGGTCTCGGCCATGTCGTCGGGGGTGTTGACGAAGAAGAAGAGGACAAAGAGTAGAACATTGACCCCGAGCAGGATGGGAAAGGCGTAGGCGACGCGGCGAATGAGGTAGGCAAACATCAGGCGCCCCTCCTTTCGCGCCGCCACACACGGATGATTCCCGGCAGACAGAGAAGAGCCAGAACCACAAGCGCTCCAACCACAACTCCCCAGCGGGGCTGGTTCCATGCTTCCTGACAGCGGACCCTGGCCGCAGCGTCAATGCGACGGAACTTCATGGTGTTATAGGACATCTGGTGCGGCTTCACGTTGTGGTACCACTGATGCACGAGACTGAACGAGACGGGGTAGAACTGCCAGACGGCAGGGGCGTCACGCTGAATGACGCGTAGGGTCTGGTCAATCAGGGCCATGCGCTCGGGTCCATTCGTCATGGTTTCGAGTTGACGGAAGAGCGTGTCGAACTCCTCGCTGGCATAGTTGCAGGTGTTGGGGCCACCATGATCCACCTTGCCGTTGGGGCCATAGAAGAGGAACAGAAAGTTCTCCGGATCAGGATAGTCAGCCAGCCACCCGCTGGAACTGATCTGCCACTCGCCGGAGTTGCGCTTGGATCGGAAGCGGCTGAGATCCGTGCCGCGCTCCTTGAGTCTGATTCCAATGCGCTCGAGCCCACGCTGCATCCACTGGAAGCGAGAGCGGAACTGCGGGTCGAGTCCGGCGGCGTGGTCGAGGTGAAGCGTCAGGGGCTGTCCGTCAGGCGTGCGTCCATCCGGGTAGCCGGCTTCAATCATAAGCTGTTTGGCCTTCTCAATCGGAAGACGCACATGCTTGCCGCGCATGGGGTCCCACGTGTCCGTAAACGGATTGGTGCCGACTTCGCCTGCTCGATAGCCATAGATGCCGGGCGGAATGGGGCCTTGGGCAGGGCGGCCGCGGCCGTTGGCAAAGACATCGAGGTACTCGTTGTAGTCGAGTGCAATCGTGATCGCCTGCCGCAGCTTGCATCGCTCGGGTGCGAGGCCGCCGACCACATCGTCTTTGAAGTTGAAAGCCGTCCACCAAAGCATGGTGCGGATGTCAGTCAACAGCCGCATGCCCTTTTCGGCCATGTCCGGCGAGAGCGAGGGATCGTTGTCGGCAGCCATCTCGATGGCCTGGTCAAAGACGTCGCTCGCAATCCCGGAGGCATCGACGTAGCCCTGCAGGAACTTGTTCCAGGCCGGAATGGCCTCCTTCTCCATGCGGTAGACCTGCCGTTCTATAAAGGGAATGCGTTTTCCTGCATCAGCCAGCAGCCCGGCCTCGCGGTCGCCCGGTTCGCCTTCGGTCGGGTAGGTGTCGTCGTGGTAGTTGGGGTTCTGCTCAAGCACAATCAGCTCGTTCGGGCGGAAGGTGTGCAGGGTGTAGGGGCCGGTGCCGACCGGACAGCGATTCAGAGAGAACTGGGCCGCGGTGACGGCGGGCAGCGCATAAAAGTCGATTGCCTCCTGTGGCACCGGTCCGAAGAAGTGCATAGACATCCAGTAGAGGATCTGTGGGTACTTGGTCGTCAGCGTGATGCGGTAGGTCAGGTCGTCTACGACAACGCAGCCCGGGAAATCGGGTGCCATGTAGTCGATCAGCAACGGGTTCGCCTTCTCATCCTGCTCCTGGTTGTATCCGGGGCCTGCGGCTTCCCGTCGGGCGGCCCGCGCCTCCTCGATCATCGTCGTGTAGGTCTGCTGCAGTTCGGTCATACCCTCGATGTAGCGGGCGACGGTGCTGAAGATGGGAGAGGCCAGGCGCGGATCGGCCAGGCGCCGGATCTGGAGGGCATAGTCACGCGCTGCCAGCGTGCGGGTGGACTGCTCCGGGAAATGCGAAGGATAGTCGTACGGTTCCAGCTCAGTCGCCGTGGCGTCGGCGTAGACCGAGCGGCCATCAGTCGTGCGGGCAAAGCAGGGGTGGTCCTGGAACTTGATGCCGGGACGGAGGGTGATGGTGTACTGAACTCGCTTGACGCGTTCGGCCGTGGCATCGGCTTCTGCCATGACGCCGCCCTCGGCGTCGAGGTAGACGGGTTGAGGTACGGCCGCAGCCGTCAGCGGAACCAATTCATAGGGACGCTTGAGATAGTGATAGGTAAACGGTGGCTCATAGATCTGATCGATAATCGCACCCTCGTGCGAATAGTAGGCGCTGGTGGGATCCAGCTTGGTCGGAGGAGTCGCGAACGTGGAGAAGAAGGTCGACTCCGCCGTCTCGTCCGGCCGATAGGGGTTATTCGTGCATGCGGCAATGAAGAGGAGCGCGCCGCCCAGCACGCCTGCCGCCCCCATGTTCATCACCTTCAATTGCATGGTGGTGATGATTGCTGGAAACGGCCAAACGGTCAAGGGTGAGTGTGTGAGCGTAGGTCAGTAGCAGCCCCTGTCACTTTTCCTGCTTGCGGCTGGGTGTAACCGGTCTTCCGCTCCTGCCTGAGAGAGGAAAAACATAGAAAACAG
>JAOZSS010000044.1 GCA_029939545.1 Kiritimatiellia bacterium
TGTTTTTTCCTGTTCCGTCGAACCATTCGACGGAAACGTCATTCCTTCTGCTCATCAGGTACCGGGGTCGCACGGCGACCCGCCCCGTTGTTTTCGCTCATCAAATGACCCCTATTCTGAGAGTCCCCTTCTTGGTACGGCCACTTCTCCCGGAAGTGGCTGCTGCACCGATCTGCCGGAGGGGCCAGTTGGCACCCTTCTTCGCTGCGCTACGCCGTGGCACGCAACTGGCCCTACTTTCATACTTACGCTCCTCCAATAACATCCGCATCCATGGCGTCCACAATCTCTTTCAGTCCTTTACGTAGGTCAGCGGCTACATCTTCATCAAAGGCCGCGGCAAACCAGTGGCAACAGATCGCACCGGCAATGACACCATCTTTAGAGAAGACTGGCAGACCGGTACGGAAGATATGCTCACCACTTTCCTCGTGATCCTCGGCGTAGCCGAGTTCGCGAATCTCATCGAGAAGCTTGTCCAATTCCGGCCCTGGCATAACGGTGTGCTTGGTTCTTCTGACTGGATTGCCGTGTTCGAGCAGTGCCGCTTTTTCGTCGGCACTACAGTTGGCCAGAATCAGCTTGCCCAGCGCATGCCGGTTGGCATATCGTGTAACGTCCACTCCATAGCCAGCCACATGCAGGGAATTTTCGCACTGAGCCTTATGAAGAATAGTAATCCGATTCACGGCTCGATCCAAAACAGCATACTGTATTGAGGTTCCGGTTTGCTCTGAAAGAGATGCCATCTGCATTCGAAGATTTTCAAATTGCTTTCCCCGCCCATGATTCAAGTGGCGCACCATTGAGAACAGTCTCATCCCGGGAACATAGCCACCCCGATACCCATCAAGTGCAGTGAGATATCGGCTATCGACAAGCACCTTGATCAAACGGCTGACGGAGCTACGCGACATCTCGACACCAGCCAATATCTGCTCAAATGTAATCGGCTCATCAGAAGCCACTGCCTTCTCAATGATCCGCAGTCCTTCAGTCAACGCCGGTGCACGTTCTTTTTTCATCACTCTAAATATCCTTAATTCAGATAAGTCGTCTATATGGTGACAATAACCATATACTATACTTATCTGTTTTGCAATAGAATATTTGAAATAATTGGGGCGTCAGTGGGCGTCAGGGTCTGGGCGTCAGGGGCGTCAGGGTCAGACCTAGAAACTAGAAATTATGGGTGAACCTTTCTCGTCAGACGTCCCAGATGACGCGGTAGAGATGGATCCTTATCCATCCAGGCCGTGAGCCTTTGGCGTTGTTTGCCGACAGCGCTTTCGCTGCCGTAACCGAAATACCTGGCGACCTCCCGCTGAGTACACCCACTCAGGCGGCAGCACAGTTCAATCGCCACGGCTTTGGCCATGCCCACTCGCTTACCGCGTAATCGCAGATCCGTTTGCGCTATTCCGAACCGATCGGCCACGGCCGCCGTAATCGTATCGAACGCAACCTTCTCCACCTCGGGCCAGACGATGTCGCCATCATCGGCTTTATGAAGTCGGACGCCCAGCACCCCATCTTCGGTTCGCTCACGAAAATGCTCATCACCAATGGCATAACGGCTTTCCTTCATGGCCCCCACCAGCATCTCGTCCTCTTCGCCTATGAAACCGGCGATATAGCGACGATATGCCTGCTGATTGCCTTTCTTCGTGGCACGGCCCATCAGTTTCAGCCATCGATAATCCAGTATGTCTTGCGGTGGTGCCAAACCAACATAGGATCGATAACTGCTCCACGGGTACGCCTCAAGATGCACCATGCGTTGTTCAGGGGACATGCGGACCGTTGCACTTGTCTTGACCGGATTCAGATGGATATAGCGCGTCAGACGGAGCAGGTAGTCATCGCCCTCCACGAGCTTCGCGCCGTAGCGGCCCTGGAAACAGTGCCCCGGCCGACTCTTCTTGTAGCGAAAGTACATGCTGTAGGCCGTCGTCAATCGCTGCATAAATCGCGGCAGGTTTCCGCGTGGTGTTTCGAGCTGGAGGTGGATGTGATTCGAGAGCAGAACGTAGGAATAGAGAATGACGCCATCCGCTTCCAACGCCGCCGAAAGTTGATCAAGAAAGCGCAAGTAATCCGCGTTGCACAAAAAGATCCGCGCCCGCCCATTTCCCCTGCTGGTGACATGGTACTTCGCTCCCGGATATCGTATTCGCCACGGCCTCGGCATACCCGCAACCTGACACCTCTCCAGCCACCCGTCAACCCCCTATTTTCTAGTTTCTAGGTCTGACCCTGCCGTCTAAATCTGCCACGATGCGTTCGGCGGTGTGACCGTCCCAGAGGGGGGGGCGGTGGGGGCGGCGTTGGAGGGCGAGGGAGGAGTGGTAGGTTTCGGAGATCCTGGTGAGGTCGTTGCCGACGAGGGTGCTGACGCCGTCGTGTTCGACGAGGGTGACGGGGCGCTCGGTGTTGAAGCGGAGGGTGACGCAGGGAGTGCCGAGTACGCAGCACTCTTCCTGCAGGCCGCCGCTGTCGGTGAAGAAGACGCGGGCATCCATGTTGAGGCGAAGCAGGTCGTGGTAGCCGAGCGGGTTGACCAGCCAGAGGCCGTCACAGTTGGCGACCTTGTCCCACAGCCCGAATGAAACAAGCCGCTCGCGGGTACGCGGATGGAGGGTCCAGATGAGCGGCATGTCGCGGCAGACGGTCTGGGTGAAAAACGCCACGAGTGAGCCGAGTACGTCGGGTTTGTCTACGTTGGAGGGACGGTGAAGCGTCATCAATGCGTAGCTGTCTAATGCGGAACCTGGAAGGCAGAAGGCGGAAGACTCATGGATTGCGTTCCTGTGAATGATCTCGGAGATGTCCAAAGTTTTGGCCTTGGCCAGATTGGCATCCAAGGTGTCGATCATGACGTTGCCGACGAGGCGGATCTTGTCCTCCGGTACGCCCTCGGCACGGAGATTGGCGGCGGCGAGTTCGTCGGTGACGAAGAGGCGATCGGAGAGCCGGTCGCAGACCATGCGATTGATCTCCTCGGGCATATCGAGATCGAACGAGCGGAGTCCGGCTTCGATGTGGGCTAGCTGGACATGCTCTTTCTTGGCGGTGATCGAACAGGCGCAGGTGGCATTCACATCGCCGACGACGATGATCCAGTCGGGCTTGTGGTCGCGCACAACAGACTCGAACGCCATCATGGTGCGGCCCACCTGCTCGGCATGGGATCCCGATCCGATGCCGAGATCGATGTCGGGTTCGGGAATACCGAGTGCGTCGAAGAAGGAGGCGGACATGGCGGCGTCGTAGTGCTGGCCGGTGTGGAGCAGGACGTGCTCGATCGGGCGTTCGGGATCCGATGCGTTGTGCGTATCGATTGCCCGGGCGAGAGGGGCAATCTTCATGAAGTTCGGCCGTGCGCCGACAACCGACAGGATGCGAAGGGGTGTTGTCATGGCGGTGGAGTATGCGGGATTGCGGGGGGAAATGGAAATAGAAATGGCGTGGCAGAAAGAGAAACGGGGGATCTTGCGTTCTTGCGACGCAAGGTCGCAGGGGACGGAGAGGAGGGCTACACGATACGGCCGGCGTGGTGGTTGGTGAGGTGGCCGTCGCGGATGGTGGGGATGCCGTTGACGATGAGGTGGATGATGCCTTTGGAGAGTTGATGGGGATTGCCGTAGGCGGCGAGGTCTTGGACTTGGGCGGGATCTAAGACTACCAGGTCGGCTTTCTTGCCCTCGGCGACCATGCCGCGGTCGTTGAGACCAAACTGGGATGCAGGGAGGGAGGTCATCTTGCGAATGGCTTCGGGGAGGGGGACGGTCTTGCCGTCGAGGGCCCAGCGCAGGAAGCGCGGAAAGCTGCCGTAGGCGCGCGGATGGGGATAGTCGTGGCTGAGCGGTCCGGCGGTGGCGCGCAGGGAGGCATCGGAGCCGAGCATGACATAGGGCTGGGCCAGAATTCGGAACATGTTGGCTTCGCTCATTCCGCTGAAGAAGGCACCGGTGGTGAGTTGGTCGGTCTCGCACAGATGAAGGATGGCGTCGACCGGGTCGCCGTCCAACGCCTCGGCGACCTCCAGCAGGCTCATGCCCCGGAAGCGGAGATTGTCCGGATGGGTGGTGGAGCCAACCGTCACCCCACCCCACTCCTCCGCGGGACGGCTATCCAGGAGCTCTGTGCGCAGGCGGCTGCGTTGAGCGGGATCGGCCAGCCGTTTGAGAATGACGTCGCGACCGCCCTCGGCAAACCAGGCAGGAAAGACCACATCGAGATCGGTGGCGCCGGCGGTGTAGGGATAGCGATCGGCCATCACGGGAAGGCCGCGATCGCGTGCTAACTGGATTCGCTCAAGCGCCGCCTCAATCTTATCCCAGTTCGCGCGGCCGGCGGTCTTGAGGTGGGACACCTGGATGCGGGCACCCGCCGCTTCGCCGATTTCAATGGTTTCATCGATAGCCTCGAGTAACTGGGCACCCTCGCTACGCATGTGGCTGGCGTAGATTCCGCCGTGCCGACCGGCCACGGAAGCCAGGGCTACGATCTCTTCGCGGGGGGCATACATACCGGGGGCATAGACCAGCCCGGTGGTGAGGCCGCGTCCACCGGCTTCCATGCTCTCCTCGGCAAGCTGAAGCATGCGTCTCATTTCGTCAGGCGTGGCGGGACGGTTTTCGTAGCCCACGATATTGCGGCGAAGCGTGTTGTGACCGATCAGCAGGGCGGCATTGACCGCAGGCTGCGCCTGCTCGAATAGCGCTCGATACTCGGCCACGCTATGCCAGGTGCCGGGATACTTCTTGTCGGCCCAGTCGGACGGAAGTTGCGAGATGTCCGATATCGGCGCACCGGATGCTCCGCAGTTGCCGCACACCTCAGTGGTGATGCCCTGGAAGACTTTGGAGGGCGCCGAGGGCTCTATGAGGAGGTAGGTGTCGGAGTGGGTATGGGTGTCGATGAAGCCGGGGGCCAGGAGGAAATCGGAATGCGGAAATCGGAATGCGGAATGCCGACGTCCCGGATCGGAACTCGAAGAGGCAAGGTCAAGAATGTCGCGGGAGGTGGCGGCGGAGAGGTCGCCGATGGCGGTGATGGTGTCGCCTTGTATGCCGACGTCGGCGGTGAAGGCTTCGGCACCGGTTCCGTCAAGGATGCTCGCTTGTCTTATGATCAGGTCGAACATACTGATCTCTTGCGGCTGGCGAGGAGCGAGAGATCGCACTGCGGCCGACCTCGCGCACACCAGCCGCAGGTGGTTTACGAGCTAACGCTCATCTCCCTCGGGAGATCTTTCGCTCCCGCCGGGTGAACCGGCGAGTGGCGGCTCTTCTTCTGTGGGCGGTGTCGGCTCTTTCGATTGCTTCTCGCCACTGCCGAGGAGGGCGATGACTTGTTCCTGGACGGGTTCGAGTTCGTCGAGGCTGAGCATGGGATCGCGAATCAGAAAGGTTTCACCTGTTTTGCGATACTCGTAGATGCGGATGAGCGCATCTTCCCGGTTCTGGGTGGCGCGTTCGATGAACTGGCGTTTGCGCTCGAGCATAACGGCCAGGATATAGATGACGTTGGCATGCGATTCGGGGTCTTCATCCATCAGGCGGCGCAGCAACGACTCGGCTGTATTTTCCTCGAGAGCCTCAGCTTCGGGAGGCGGCGGAAGAAGGAAGAGCCCCTTCCACAGGCTGACACCTCGGTCGTCCGGCGGCTTGGAGGTCCAGCATTCGGCACAATGGTCGGCACGAACATAGCCCTCCTCATCCGTGAAACGCAGAACCGTGAAACAGTCCTGTCTGTCCTCAAACTCCGCTTCGCACTGGGCACAAACGGAGGCGCGCGGTCGAATATCCCAATCTGTAGCCATGGAGCTGTAGTGTTGGCCCTCTTTCCTTCACTGTCAAGATATAGTGGCAGGCTGTGGCACAATGGAGCCACATGATGTGGTCACCCCACCCGGCATAGGGAATTTCCCTACGGGAATTTCCCGTAGTGCTATATGTCTATATTTTTGTATTGCATAACGCGCATACTCTTGGTAGCCTGCATTTCCAAGCTGGCATGCGGCAGCTATGAGAAAGGATATGAGAGAAATGGATGGGTTGACGTCAGGCGAGAGAGTACTGTTGTTTGCAATTCTGGGGCTGTTCGCAGCGGCCGGACTGGTGCAACTGGGAAAGCGGACGGCCACGTTGGCCGACACACCGCCCCCGGAGATCCAGGGAGAGGCTGTAGGACAGGTGGCCGAGAGCAAATAGAAGAGGAGTGAGGCCGGGTCTGTCACAGTGGCAGGGAACACTGCCATGGCTAATGGTGTCCCATCAGTGCTCCACCGACACAAGGTCGGTGGTGGCAGTGAGTAGGCATCGCTCTGTTTCAAGGGCGGTGGGGGCAGCTTCACGGCGGCGGGGCAGTGACTGCGCCTCTACATCGATTCGGCAAAGAGGTCGTAGTCCGCGCCACCTGTATAGCGTACGGGAATCAGCTCGCCGGCCTCACTATCGTCCGCCACACCGGTGACGAGTGTGATGCCATCGACATCGGGTGCCTGGCGCCGGGTGCGGGCCAGCCAGCACTCCCGTTCCTCTCCGGGGGCCTCCAACAGGGCCATATCTTCGCTTCCTACGAGCCGGTCCACGTGCGTGGCCACGACTTCCTGCTGTGCGAGCATCAGTTTCTCACGACGCCGTTCGGCGGTCTCGGAACGCGGACGTCCCGGCAAATTCTCTGCTGCAGTCCCCTCTTCGGGTGAGAAGGCGAACGCCCCGAGATGATCATACTTCGCTTCGCGAACGTGATCGAGAAGGTGTACGAAATGCTCGCGCGTTTCACCCGAAAAACCGACCAGGCACGTTGTGCGCAACGTAGCCCCGGGCAGCCGTTCGCGCACCCGTGCAGGCAGATGCTGAACAGCGCGATGGGTGCAGGCCCGCCGCATGGCCTTCAGGATGTCGGGATGGCTGTGCTGGATTGGAATGTCGAGATAGGGCACCACCTGCTCCACCTCGCCCATCGCATCGAGCACCGCATCGGTAACCAGGGACGGGTAGCCGTAGAGAATACGAATCCAGAACTCGCCACCAATCCCTCCGAGTGCGCGCAGCAAACGTGACAGGTCCACTCCCTCGAGATCACGTCCGTAGCTCGTGGTGTCCTGTGAGATCAGGTTGATCTCGCGTATGCCTGAGGCGAGCAGCTGTTCCGCTTCCGCCACCAGCGCCTCGACGGGACGCGAGCGGTGTCGGCCCCGGATGGAGGGAATGGCACAGAAGGCACACGGATGGTTACACCCTTCGCCTATCTTGAGATAAGCAAACGGGCCGCCGGTCAGGGAGAGCGCAGGCAACCGGGGTTCATAGACCCGATGCGATGTCGGTGCGATGTCGAGGGGGGCCTCATCTCCCTCAACGGCCTTCCGAATCACAGAGCCGATCGTTTCCAGCCCGTCGAGACCCACGAAAGCATCGACCTCGGGCATACTGTCGGCCAGTTCCTGACGATAGCGCTGCGGCAGGCAGCCGGTCACGACCACAGCACGCGGCCGCCCCTCGTCGCGCAGCGCGCAGGCATCCAGAATAGCCTCAATCGATTCCTCGCGCGCGTCATTGATGAAGGAGCACGTATTGACGAGTAGGACGTCTGCGTCCTCCGGAACGGCGGCGATCGTGATGTTCTCGGTCAGCATCACACCGGCCATAATCTGTGAGTCGACCAGATTCTTGGCACAGCCAAGACTGATGATGCCGACCGTCAGCGGTGATGGGTCTTGGGTCATGCAGCGCTCTCAGTCGAGGTAGACATCGGATGGCTCGGCCGCGACAGACAGCGCAGGCGTGTCGCCAGACACTTCCACCTCGCCTTTGCCGCGCACGCAACGGCTAAGGCTGGAGATGACAAGCAAGACCAGGACCAGCACGCCAAGCAGCGCCATCATGTGGCGGGCCGAGAGGTCCTTGAAATCGATATGGGATAGCTCCCGCCTCCGCGCCACCACGGTATCCATAAGACGCTTCCACACGCTCACAAAGAAACCAGCACCGCCCTTACAGGCACGACTACATGCCGCGTTGACCGTGTCACCACAATGCTGGAGCGCATCCACCGCCCCGGCGAGCGCATGGGTCACACGATCATGCACCGAAGGAGCCTCTTCGCGATAGCCGTCATCCATCAGGATGCCGCGCCGATCATTGGATGCAGGCTCCACCTCGGAGAAAAGATCCAGTTCCCTATCGTCGGGAGGTGACACAACGTCCGCCACGGGGGCAGGCACGGGGGCGGCGGGAGCAGGCGGGGGCGGCTCCTCGACGACAGGCGCTGGCGGGGGTGGATCGGGCTCCGCCTGCGCTTCGCTTTCCCCGTCGCCCTGCGGGCTTTGGGGGACAGGACGATGCGACACGTCCGGCTCGGGTTCGGACACCGACTTTGCTTCGATGAAGCGTTCAACGTATTCCGCGACCAGTTGCGTGGCGTCGAGCCCGACGAACTCGGCGTAGAGCCTGATGAACCCCTTGGCATAGATCGGGGCGGCAATTATGTCGAAATTCTCTTCTTCGATGGCTGTAACCACCTGGACCTTCATCCGGGTTCCGCCGGCGACCTCGGATGCCGTCAGCTTCTTCCGCATCCGGGCCTCTTTCAGTGCTGCACCTAGAGCCATGTTACCCCCCTTGCGAGTCGCGCCCGCCGGTCGCCGGTTCGGGGCTTCTCTTCTTCGCTTTGCCGCGCAGGCGCGGCAAAGCGAGAAAAGAGAAACGCTACGCTGTCATAGTCAATCATACGTTCCACCGGGACCCGCCTTCGCCAAGGCTATGGCGGGCAGGCAAGCCCGGTGGTGACGTCCATTCTTCTACCACTGTTCTTCTTCCACGTTCTCTTCTGAAATCACGGTCGGCTCATCATCGGTGGGATTCTCGGGAATCTCACCATCCAGATCAATCAGAATCTCGCGCGGCTCGGATCCGCGCGGTGGCCCGATGAGGCCGCGTTCTTCGAGAATATCCATGACGCGTGCGGCGCGTGTGTAGCCAATTCGCAGTCGACGCTGCAACGATGATGTTGAGGCACGCCGTGTTTCGCGGATAATCTCCACGGCCTGCGAGAGCAAGGCATCGTCTTCATCGCCCGTATCCATCACGCCAGGCGTACTGCTCTTCTCGATCTTCTCCTGGATTTCCTCCACAAACTCGGGCGGCCTCTGCTTCTTGATGAAGTCTACGATACGCCCGATCTCCTCGTCGGTCGTCATGGAGCCCTGGGCACGCATGAGTTTGCTGCTGCCCGGCGGCAAGTAGAGCATGTCGCCACGTCCCAGCAGCTTGTCCGCTCCCGGCGCGTCGAGAATGATGCGGCTATCGTTCTTCTGCGCGGTCTGGAACGCCACACGGCCGGGGAAGTTGGCCTTGATGGTACCGGTAATAACATTAACCGAGGGACGCTGCGTGGCGATGATCATATGGATACCCACGGCACGCGAGAGCTGCGCGAGGCGCGCAATCGAGTTTTCAATATCGGCTTGAGCGGCAAGCATGAGATCGGCCAGCTCGTCGATGATAATCACAATGTAGGGCAGGCGGTCGGGCACGGAGGCCTTGGAGCTCCCGCCATCTTCCAACCCGCCAAACAGCTCTTCCTGCTTGGCAATTTCACGATGGTTGAACGAGGTGATATTGCGCACGCCCACCTTGGCGAACATCTTGTAGCGTTTCTCCATCTCGTTGATTGCCCAGCGCAGGCCCAGACAGACCTTGTGCGGGTCGGTAATGACCGGTACGACGAGGTGCGGGATGTCGTTGTAGACAGAGAACTCCACGATCTTGGGGTCGACCAGCAGCAGCCGCAAATCCTCCGGCGTCTTGGACATCAGCAGTCCGGCCAGGATGGAGTTCATGCAAACGGTCTTGCCGGCACCGGTCGCGCCGGCGATCAGGAGGTGCGGCATGGCGGAGAGGTCGCCCACAATATCGACGCCGGCGACATCCTTACCGATGCAGAGCGGCACGTTGGCTTTCCCGGAGCGCCAGGTCTGTCCCTCCAGAATCTCACGCAATACCACCAAGTTGGCCACGGCATTCGGCACCTCGACACCCACGACGCCCTTGCCGGGAACGGGTGCCTGCACGCGTACGCTGGTGGCCTTGAGCGCCAACGCGAGGTTGTTGCTCAGGCCGCTGATCCGCTCCACGCGTATGCCGGCAGCCGGCAGCAGCTCATACCGCGTCACCACGGGACCGACGTCGACGTTGGTCAGCTCGGTATCGACCCCAAACTCGCGCAGCGTATCGACCAGCACCTGCGCCGTGGTCGCCGTATCGACCTGGATGCCCGACGGCGCCGGAACAGCTTCAAGCAAGCTCATGGGCGGCAGCTCGTACGGCGGCTTCTCTGGCGCGGCATCCACGGGCGCGGCAGCCGATGCAGGGGCCGACGTCTCGACCGCCGCCTCTTCCTGTGCCGCCTTCTTCGGCGGACGCTTACGTTTGCGCTTCGGCTTCTTCCCGGGCGCCTCATCTGCGCCTTCGGCGAGCTCCGCGTCCGGCACCTCCTCACGCGCCTGGCGATTCACGACACGCTCCAAACGGCGGCGGCGCTTCTCGAGCTGGCGCTGCTCGCGATCAAGCTGGGCGCGCCGGTCGTTGCGTTCTTCCAGTACCGCACGCCCCTGCATGATGAGCTGCATCGCCTCCTTGCCGATGAACTGACCGGCGCGAACGAGATTACGGACCTCGACCAACAGCACCAGGGCAACCGAGAACATGGACCAGATGACGATACCGGTTCCCACCGGGCTGAGTGCATGGACCAGCAGGCCGCGGATCAGGAGTCGGCCAAACAGGCCGCCCGCCTCTGTAATATTCAACGCCGCACATCGTGTCAGCAGCCACGAGTTCTCGGGATCGGACTTCGCGCCCCCCGCGGAGAGCTCCATCAGCGCCACCACGGAGAGCATCCAGACGAACAGCCAGATCCCGCGCGGCCACACACGCTCCTCGCGATCGAAGAAGAGTACGATGCCGAACACGAGACACCACAACGGAGCCAGGTAAGCGCCCAGGCCGAGAAACATGAAGAGCCCGAACGACAGCCACGCACCGACCGGCCCGATCAGGTTGGTCGGCGGGCTGTTGGGCGGTGCCTGGAGCAGGCTGATATCCTTCCAATCATACGAGAAGAGTCCCAGCGCCAGGAATAGGCACAATGGCACCAGGATAATCCCCCACAATCGACGCCAACCGGCGTCCTCTCCTGTCCACGCCGTCATAAGCTCACTGCTCCCTAAGCTGTACCTTCACCGTCTCGGGCTGCACGAGCGTGGCCACATCCACTTCCGGCGGCAGATAGACGCCGATCGGCAACTCGTAGCTCGCGTCGGTCTCGAGATCGACACAATTCACATAGACCCGCACGGCATCGCGCGCGATCCCCTCGAGAACCTCCGACCGCCCCATGAGCACCACGTCCACCACACGTGGCTCGACATCCACGCATGCGGGCGCTCCGGGCTGGGTCACGGCCAGCACGGCCACATTGGTGACGGTGCGGCTGATCCGTTCGGTTACAATGGTTACGTTGGCCGTGATCTCGGGTGGCTCGATCTGGTAGACCCACGCATCACCGGGCGAGAGGACAACCACTTTGCGTGTGAACGATTCCACGCGCCCATCCACATCGACCGGCTCGCAACTCACCGCACTGATATGCGCCAATCGCCGCTTGGGGCCGCGCAGTTTGACCGCCTTGGGCTCGTAATCGATCTCGGCACGGCCCATCAAGGGAACACCGACCGTCTTAGGCTTGAGTACGATCACGTCGCGCTCCGCTTCGCGGTCGTATGAAAGCGTCAGCGTACTCGGCCGAATCGAAAGCACCCGTACCTTGCCCTGCCCCACAATGTGCTCCGCGCGAATCATGACGACCTCGGAACCGCCCGGGTTCGTCTCGCGCGGCTTGACGACAGCCTTGAGCTGGCTCTGGTCGATTCGGCGCAGATCGTCCTGTGATCCCCCGAACGATACTTCGACCGATGTGACGCTCTTGTCGAGCACGGCCATTCCGGGACCCATCTGTACCTCGATCGGAACCGTGTAGGGCACCTCGAAGCTGATGGCACCGCGAATGGCGTAGAAACTGAGGGCACCCAGCAAGATGGCCAGGATCTTGAGCGTCCAGTTTTTCACAAAGACTGATTTGATAACTTCGAAAGTGTTAGCCACCGGCCTACTCCTCCTTGGTCCGCTTTTCCTCGGACTTCGCGATGCCTTCCGGCGTCAGGTCGAGCTGCTCCTGCGCCCGCCGCCACGCGCTTTCCGGTCCGCGCCCGCGAACAAGCAGGGCACCGAGAAAACGTTTCAACCGCGCGCCATCCAGGCCACGACTCAGGCGGCCGCGGTAGCTGACCGAGATGGTGCCGGTTTCCTCGGAGACCACGACTATCACGGCATCGGTCTCTTCGCTCAGCCCGACGGCGGCGCGATGGCGTGTGCCAAGCTGCTTGTGCAGTTCGGTACGCTGCGACAACGGAAAGATGCAGCGCGCCGCCATGATGCGGCCCTCGCTGATGATGACGCCCCCGTCATGCAGCGGCGTATGCGGAAAGAAGATCGTAGCAAGCAGATCCGAAATCACCTGCGTGTCGAGACGGATACCGGTCTCCTGGATGGAGCGCGTACCTATTTCGCGCTCGATCGCAATCAGCGCGCCCACGCGATGATCGGCGAGCAGTTCGACCGCCTGTACAATGTTGTCGACCACAGTCTTGCGGTCGACCGGCACCACGAAGGCCGGCTGTTTGCCCAGCTCCGCCAGGGCGCGCCGGATCTCCGGCTGAAAGATGATCAGCAATGCCACGGCGAGGTAGACCGAGAAGCGACTCAACAGCCAGTTGAGCTCATCAAGGTTGAAAAGCCGTGTGATCCCGATCATAACAATGATCAGGAGGGCGAGCCCCACCAGCACCTGCGCACCGCGCGTGCCGCGGAAAAAGAGGAAGATATAGTAGAACGCACAGGACAGCACAATCACCTGTACGATGACACTAATCCAAGCCATCATAGTTCCTGCTGCCTCTCTGCCTCAATGGCCCGCGCCATGCGGGCGGCCTGCACCGAGGCGGCGACGTCATGCACGCGCATGATCTCCACCCCCGCCGACACACAGCTCACCAACGCCGCCAGGCTACCGGCCAGGCGATCTTCCACAGATGCACCGGTAACGTCCCCGATGAACCGCTTGCGCGATAGCCCCACCAGGGCGTTGATTCCTTCCACTCGCCACGCTTTCACGTTGGCCAGCAGCTGCACGTTATGCGTGACGGTTTTCCCGAAACCAATGCCCGGATCAACCGCCAGCGCCTCGGCTGCAATGCCCGCAGCCCGGGCCGCTTCCACGCGTTCGACCAAATAGTCGTGTACCGTGGCCACCACGTTATCATAGCATGGGGCGTCCTGCATTGTTCGCGGCGTGCCGCGCCTATGCATCAGCACTACCCCAGCACGTCTGTCTGACGCCACTGTAGCCATCTCGGGGTCGTGCGTCAATGCCGACACGTCGTTTATAATGTGGGCCCCGGCGGCGAGCGCGGCGAGCGCGACGCGCGCCTTGGTGGTATCAATTGAGATCGCGACATCGGAGCGGACGCTGACCTGTTCGATCACCGGCAGAACGCGACGGAGTTCCTCGTCGGCATCAACGGCATCGGCGCCGGGGCGCGTGGACTCGCCGCCAATATCGACGATGTCGGCACCCTCCTCCGCGAGCCGCAGCGCATGGACAGCCGCCTGTGACGGATCGAGGAACGACCCCCCGTCTGAGAAGGAGTCAGGCGTGACATTGACAATCCCCATGACGAGGGGGCGATCTCCCGCCACAAGTTGCCGCCCCCGACAGGACCAGGCGGCCGGACTCATGCGCCATCCTCACGGGCGGGCGGCTCGGAATCGGCGGCCGGAGCTTCCGGGGCGGGCGAGTTCGCCTGATCGCCGGACGATTCAGCCGTCGGCTCTTCGGCGGGTGCGGGCTCCTCGGCTGGATCAGGCTTATCCTTGGAAACCGGAGGTGCTTTCGCGGCCTCTTCCGCTTCTTTCTTCTTATCGATCACGTCGCGCTCTTCCTCGCTCAGCACGCGGTCGTGCTCCACAATCTCTTCGACGTCAG
>JAOZSS010000213.1:0-1947 GCA_029939545.1 Kiritimatiellia bacterium
AACTCATTTGGTTAGAGTGCCACCTTCACACGGGCGCGCTCGCGAAGCGGGCGGCGCGGGTTGGCGTAGACGATAAGGCGCTGATGGTGTTTGAGTTACGACAACAGCATCGGTGAGAGTAGAGAGGGCCGGGAAGCTGGCCGGGCCACTTGGGGGCCACTTTCGTAACGGTTTTGCATTGAGAAGGGCATTTCGGGCGATTAGCTCAGTGGCTAGAGCGCTGCCTTCACACGGCAGATGTCACAGGTTCAAGTCCTGTATCGCCCACCATTTTTCGAACGGCAGTCCCGCAAGGGGCTGCCGTTTTTCTTTCCCATCGAGCGGCTCGTCCTTCGTAGCCCGAAGGGCGAAGTAGGAAGCGAAGATGGACCCGCCTGCATCGCTATGCGAAGCATTGCGGGCAGGTCGACGCCGTGGAACGTGGACGCTCAAGGGTGTGGGTTGGGGTTCCCCGATCGCGAAGCGCATCGGGGGGAGTGGAGCACCGTAGGAACGTAGGTGCTCCCACATGGCAGAGGGGGTCTGGGGGGAGATACCTTTGCCGTTTCGGCTGTTGACTCGGATTACCAAACAGGATACTGTTTCAGCGTACTATGTTTGGTAAGTCGCGAGGACGGAACTATGTTCATCAAAGACATGCTCAACGAGGAGTTGCAGAACTCCTTGCAGATCAAGCAGGACTACGAGCGGGCGCTCGCAGAGCTGCCGCGAGGGTCGCTTGTCCGCAAGATGATTGGCGGGCGTCCGTATTTCTACCTGGCGCACCGCGAGGGCGACAAGGTGGCGTTTGATTACCTGGGCAAGATCCCGGATGAGGATGTCGGCAAGTATGAGGACGCGAAGCAGAGCCGTTCCCGGTACCGGGAACGGCTGCGCGAAGTGAAGAAGCAGATTCAGTTTCTGCGGAAGGTGCTGCGTGAGAAGCAAGCAGTTTGAACTGTGCTGCGAGGTGCTACGGCGATTGGATCGCGAGGGCGTGCTGAAGCACGTCGTCTTGATCGGCTCATGGTGCTTGCTGGCCTACGAAGACTTCTTCACCGATGTGCGTTACCGGCCGGGCATCCGCACGCGTGACATTGATTTTCTGATTCCGCTGCCGCCCCAGTTCGATCACGATGTCGATCTTGAAGCCGTGCTTCAAGACCTCGACTTCGTGATCAGTCACAAGGGGCGGGATGGCTACATGCAGTTTGTGCACGAGGATCTCATGCTTGAGTTCATCGTGCCCGAACGCGGTCGGGATTCTGACAAGCCCTTCCCCATCCCGGCGCTGGGCGTGAACGCTCAGCCGTTGCGGTTCATGGACTTCCTGGCCGACAACACGATCCGCTTGCGGTTCGGGGATGTCGGCGTGACCGTGCCGCACCCGGCGAACTTTGCGCTGCTGAAGCTGATTGTGTCCGCGCGACGGACGAAGTCCGTGAAGCGCGAGAACGATCAGCGGCAGGCGCTCGAAGTGCTGCGCGCATTGCGGGACTCCGGCAACGAGAAGGTTCTGCGCAAGGTCTTCGACAAGATGCCGAAGACATGGCAGAAGACCGCACGCACGATTCTCGGCGAGCTGCCGCTCGCCGAGGAACTCGCCGCCGTTCTGTCCTGATTGCCGGGGCATGAGCCTCGTTTCTACCTCCCGCCTTCGTGAGACTACGGCGTGGCAAGCCAACGTTCCAGGTAGGTCGATCCATTGGCGCGGCGTTTGTTGCGCCACAGGCGTACGGCCGTCTGGCGGCCGTTGTCTGGATGGCATGCGAGACGGCGAAGCCGCGAGCATGACCAGCCTTGCCCATTCCGGCGGGGGCCTGGGAGCCGCGAGCGAGCCGCTTTAGCGGCTGACGCTCGGGGCGAAAAGGCCTTGGGTGGGCGGGGGCTCGGGGCATAGGTGTTAAGCTAAGCAGGTGATTTTCTGCCTCAATCCGGATTGTTCCGCGGCGTTTTCCCTTGTTCTGC
>JAOZSS010000213.1:2047-3792 GCA_029939545.1 Kiritimatiellia bacterium
TCCATCTCCCTGTAGGAGCACACATCTTGGAGATACGGATAGAGCCACCCTTTTTGCGTCGATGGGCTTGCCATCGGCGCTTTTTTGCGGCATAGTACCGATAGCCGCAGAAGAGCTATCGGCTATAACGGGAGGCAGTCATGACGCGAGAAGATCGAGAAGTTCAACAGTTGAACGAGAAGCTGGCGAAGCTGGGGCCGATGCTGCCGGGCAGCATTTCGGAACAATGGAACGTGTGCGGGACGCCGGGGTGCCGCTGCAAGGACCCGAAGCACCCCGAGAAACATGGGCCGTACTACCAGCTCAGTTTCACGGTTGGCGGGAAGAGTTCGACCATGTTTATCAAGAAAAAGGATTTGCCCGAGGCGCGGCGACGCCTCAAACACTACCAACAGTTCAAGGCACTGTGCAGCGAACTTGTGCATGCCTACGTGGCGTTGGCTCGCAAAACCGGCTTCGAAAGGAGTTCGTCATGAAGCACGTAGATGAGTTCATGGCGCTGTTCAAAAAAAAGGGCGACTGAACCGGTGGGCCAGACAGACCGGTTTCCGCAAGCGCAAGGGCAAAGTCTCGCCGTTTGACTTCCTGGTGCTGATGGCCATTGGCCAGTTGGGAATGAAGCATCCCTCGCTGGCTGGCATGGTCGCGGCTATTGAAGCGTGCATCACCCGTGTGGCGTTGCACTATCGTTTCACCGCAGAGGCGACAGCTTTCATGTCCAAGTGTTTATGCTTCGTGCTTCAACAGAAGTTCAGCCGCCTTGGCCAGATCGACACGAATCTGTTGCGGCCTTTGGGACGCGTGCTCATCGTCGACAGTTCGAGCTGGGATGTGAATGAGAAGCTTGCCACAGTGCTTCCCGGTTCCGGCGGCGGTGCCTCCTCAGCCAACTGTAAACTGCAAACCGTTTACGATTACAAACGCGGCGAGCTTCAGTTCTTAGACGTAACGGAGGGAACCCATCCGGATAATCGCTACACCAACAACCTCCCGGGCATGCTCAACAAAGGGGACTTGCTCCTCTTTGACCAAGGCTACTTCAAACTCAGTATGCTCGAAGCACTCATCGCCAAAGGCGTGTTCTTTCTGACACGCTTCCTGGTGCGGACCGTCGTGCTCGACCCGCTTACCCGCAAGCGCATTGATCTGCACAAATACCTCAGCAACATGGATGGCGACGCTTGCGAGATGGATGTTCTGATCGGCGGCGACAAGATGCCCAAAGTCCCGGTTCGGCTCGTTGCGCTTCGCGTCAGCGAAGCGGTCGCCAATGAACGGCGCAGACGGCTCAGGAAAGAAGCCAAGAAGAAAGGGCGCACGCCCAGTAAGCATCATCTGAAGATGTGCGCCTGGACAGTTATGACAACCAATATTCCGCAACGCTGGCTACCGCTGGAGATGGTCCGGGCACTATACACGGTGCGCTGGCAAATCGAACTGTTGTTCAAGCAACTCAAATCCATCCTGTGCATTCATCACTCCAACACCGGCAACGAACATCGGTTGCGATGCGAGTTGTACGGCAAGCTCATTGGCGCGGTAATCATTCACCGCGTCCATGCCGCTGCAACCAATAGGCTTTGGAACCGTCAACGCAGGGAAGTCAGCATGGATAAGCTCTACAAGCGCATTCAGGAACGTGCATTCACGCTCATGCGCATGATGCTGGCATCTGTCGGCGAGGCTGTCGTCTACCTGCGCGCCCAACTGGCCAAGCTCATTCCCGTCTGCCTGAAGGACCGACA
>JAOZSS010000214.1 GCA_029939545.1 Kiritimatiellia bacterium
TTGACCGGTTGCGTTGGTCCGGGCTGTGATGTTGCCGTTCTCATCCAGCGCAAAGGTCACACTGTTTGTGAGCGGATCAACAATGCCGATTCGGCGGTGAGCCGCATCGTAAAGGTTGCTCGTAACATAATCCCGCCCGTCTTTCACGGCAACCAGCTGGTCTCGTGCATCGTACGTGTTGGAAACGACGCTAGAATCCGGGTAGGTCACGGTGGAGACCTTGTAGGTCGGCGTCCAAGTTGTCACGGTCTCGCGGTCGAGCCTGTCAGCGACCTTGGTTCTGAGTCCTGCCGCGTTGTACTGGTTGCTCACGCTGTTACTGAGGGCATCCGTCACAGAGATCAACAGCCGCCGTTTGTCGTATGTGCGTGTGGTCGGATGGTCGTTGGCATCCCGGCTGATAAGTAGATCGCCACGCTCGTTCCAGGTGTTTGTCGCGGTCCCGCCGTCGGTCCGTGTCACAGTGTATGGCATGCCATAACTGCTTGCACTGTACGTGTACGTGGAGAGGCTTCCGTTCGGATCTGTCATGGTGTGCAACAGCCCCTTGTCGTCCCCGCTGGTGTAATAGGTCCGAGCTGTGCTGTTCGAGAGCGCATCAACTGTGTTCGTGAGATGGTGGCTTGCATCGTACCCGAAGCGGGTCGTGTTCCCGAGTGGATCGATCTGTGCGACAAGATGGTGCACGCTGTCGTACTCAAACGTCCACTCGTTGCCGAGGGCGTCAAGTCGATTGGTCATGTTGTGGCTGTCATCGTACTGCAGGATGATGACCGCACCCCTCGCGTCAATGTTGCTCACAAGGTGGCCTTGAGCATCATAGAAATTGTAGGTACGGTTTCCAAGGGCATCTTCAGTGCCCAAGTGACGGCCTTCTTCATCGAAGTACTGAGTGGTTCTGCCGCCTTCCGGGTCGACTTCGACTCCCTCAAAACCGGAACTGTAAATCGCCCAGGTCTCGCCGTGTCCATTGAACTGAGTCACAACCTGTCCTACCTCGTTGTAGATGTTGCTGACGGTGACTTGATCGAGTGGATCGACAACGGCAACAATCTGATGATTGGTGTCGTATGGGAACGTCCAATCGTACCCTTCGGGATCGGTATAGGTTGTCAGGTCGCCATCTGTATACTCAAAGCTGATACTCCGCCCTGTGCCGTCGGAAATGCCGGTAACATCGTCGTCTGTATATGTGAAGGTCAACGTGCGTCCGCAGGCGTCGGTTACCGTGTACAGATTCGTGCTCGCGTTGTAGGCCAGGCTCAGCGTGTTGCTGTCCGCATCGAGGATCTGGTTTAGGTTCCCGTTCGCATCGAAGCGGTACTCATTACCCATCCGCTCGATCATGCGATAGAGACCGTTGGTCTTGATCAGCTCGGTGGTCACGCCCGCTGGTGGGTTGTAGCTGCCGTCAGGCATGGCCACGTATTTCAGGGAGCGGCCCTGTGTGCGGACCACTGCGGTGTTCTCGATTAGCTGATCGATGCCCCAGCCTGCCACAAGTTCTGCGCTCACCCACTCCTGGATGCCGGGGGTTCCGTCGAGTAGTTCAAGGTTAACAAAACTCTGGACGATCATCGGAACGGCGTCTCGCACGTTGCGATACCCGAAAGGTGCCGTGCCATCGCTAGTCGTGGCAACAGCTGCGTCGTAGCTGTGTGTCCAGCCGTACCCCATCGTGCGCTTCGAGAAGCGTTGGCCACTATGGTAGTGGCGATCAAATGCCAAGCCACGCGGAGCGCCGCCGCCCAACTCCAGATCGGCATTCAAGAAAGTGAAATTCCCCGTAAAGAGGTCAACGGGATCGGCAGCAGGAATGATGGGTGTGTTCGCTGCCGGAAGAGGGTTGTACAGGGGGTCCATCAAAGACCAGGCCTCGGGTGACGAGAAGTTCCAGTCATCTCCAGCGGCATAACCGCCGTCGTAGCCGCCAGCGATGATCATGCCTACGGAATTGTTCCCGTAGTGGACGTACCCCAAACCAATCCAGTCCACAAGGGAGAGATTGCCGTTTTCCGGGAGTACGAGTGTGGCACCGGCTTCAACAAGATCTTCGAGAGCATCTTTCTCGGCGGAAGTGTAGTTGTCCAGGTCGTTCTTTACGTTGTAACCCGTATCCCAGTTGTTGCTGGTGACGAGAAACATCTTGGTGCTTCCTTCATTGTTTATGTCGGCAAGCTTGACGGTGGAAGCGGCCACCTTCTCTTTGCCCTGAGCCTGTTGAAGCAGACCGTGTTCAAGGCCGCTGGCTGCAAGTGAATAGGAATGGATCCACTCCGTGCCCTGGACATCGGTGCCACGATCACAGACAACGGTAGACAAGCCAGGGAGATCAACATAGTACCCCCCGGAACTTCCAATACCCATGACGCCAATGAAATGGTGAGCATAGCCGACTGCATCGGCCAAATCGCTTACCATCCCCATGCAACCTTGCCATTGCAGGAAGCCTGCTTCGATGGTGGTGTGCATACCCTGCCCCAGCATCGCCTCGCTACTTCCTGAAAGTCCCTGCGAAATGTACTTGCTCAGGATCAGGTTCTGTTGAGCGACGCTCTCAGGTGAAGCCCCACCGAAGTCATGGGCAATCAGGTAGGCCGAGCCGCTGATTAAATCAAAGGTATAGGAGCTATCGTAGTCCACCGTTGGTTCATACAAGAACGGATGGTTTACAGAGACGGTCAATTCGTACTCCGTCCCAGGAGTGGTCGCATTTCCGGTCGCGATAAGTTCACCGCCCACATAGAGCTTTGATTTGTAGCTGTCTGTCGAGTCATACAGAATCGTGACTCGGCATCCAGAGAGTTCGTATCCGGTAAAGGTCTCGCTAATGCCGGCATGCTGAACTGTGAGTTGCACATTCCAACTGTCAGGCACATCTGTAACCGTCGTGACAGTCCATATGTGTTGGGCGTCAGGCAAGAGCGTCGAGTAGTTCGTAAGCAGCTCGGGCACGATCTCCCGTCCCCCGATTATATCTGCGAGAGATGCGTTAGGGGCATTCGTCTCAATATAGGAGAGCAGCGTTGCCGAGAAGTCCGCAAGGTTGGTCTGGAGCTCGTCTTTGTTGGCATCTTCGACGTAGTTTGCATTGGTGACTGCGCCCTGCATGGCATCTGAAAGAAAGGTAGCTTCACTAAACCCCATGGCGGCGGAAAGATCACAGCCCTGCACCGTTTCATAGTCCTTGTATGCAGGATCAAACGTGTACCATGTGTTACTGATGCTCGCTTCCACCCAGACGCGATACATGACAAACCACGAGGGCTCCTCAGTAACTGGGGCACCATACCCGCCTCCTTCCATAACCAGATACTGAAGATTGTTTGTGTTTGCACCGAACCAATCGCTGAGATCTGACTTTTCGTAGGCAACAGGTGCCCTCTTGAATCGAACGTCATAGCCTGAGGCACGCAGCAATGCACCCAAGAGCAGGCCTTGGTCAGAATCGTTGCCCCGCCCTGCGAGGAGACAGCCTGTTGCCCCGTTGACTCCGCCGTAGGTAGGTACCCAATCGATATGGTTACGGACGTATTCATAGCACTTCTGGGGGCTGTACTCCAAGGCACGGGCCAATGCGGCTATCTCATCTGTAACTTGTGCCGCATTCGTGGCACTAGAGGGACTGGAACCAGACGCAGGCATCCCCATAAGCGCAAGAGGGGTTTCTGCCACCGAGAGAGTCTCTTCTGCGCCCTGCGTCGCGCCGTTGGTGAGAGAAAAGGACTCGACTATGTAGTTGGTATAGCTGGAAGTCGTCCAGACAGCCTGAGAGGATGGCACAATAGCCAG
>JAOZSS010000215.1 GCA_029939545.1 Kiritimatiellia bacterium
TCGAGATCGATGTCGGTCACGTCCAGCCCGAGCAGCTCGCGAGCCCGGATGCCGGAGGTATAGAGCAGCTCGAAGATGGTGCGCATGCGGTAGCCTTCCGGCGTGCGGGTCTCCTGCTTGCGAAGCACACGGCGCACCTGGGCGTGCTGCAGCGTACTGCGGGGCAGCAGGATGGGTTGTTTGAGCAGAGGTAGCGCGTCGAGCAGGGTCTTGGGTACGATGTCGTTTGCCACGAGGTAGGATACGTAACTACGCGTGACACCGATGTGTTTGTTGATGGTCGTCGACCTGATGGGATAGCCCTTGGCGGTCTTGAAGTCGCGGACATATCGGTGCCAGGCATCAAAGTGTGTTTTGCGTAGTTGCCCCGGACCGGTCAGCTTGAAGGTCCGTTCCAGCCAGGCCACGAGACGGCGCAGGGTGTAGCTGTATTCAGCGAGTGTCTTCTCGCTGTAGTTGAGGGACCGCAAGCGGATGAGATAGCCGCGATACGATTCCTGTAGGGTTCTATTTGCCTGGCTTGGATCGTTCATGTTGCTCCTTGATGTCCTTGATCGAGATACGCAGATAGTGACTGAGGTGTTGAAGGGTCGCGTGGCCCAACAGCATTTGCAGTTGAACCGGGTGCGCACCGCGCTGAAGCATGTGCGTGGCGCAGGCCCGCCGCAACATATGCGGCGTGACCGGCGTGGCGATACCGGCCTGGGCCGCGTAGTCGCGAACCCTGTGCCGCCAGATCTGATCGGAGAACGGTCTTCCCCATGAACCGATCCAGAGGGCGTGCAGATCGGGATTGCGACGCAACAGCTTGCCACGGGCGGCCGGGAAGTACTGCTTGAGCCAGAAGACAGCTTGCCGACCGAGAGGTACCACGCGCTCTTTGTTGCCTTTGCCTTTGACGCGGATGCATCCGTTTTGCAGATCGGGGTCGAAGATTTGCATTTGCATGAGCTCGTTCAGACGGCAACCGGTGCTGTAGGAGACTTCCAGCAGCGCCCGGTCGCGGATGCCCCGGGGCTTCGATAGATCGGGCTGTTGGAGCAGCCGCTTCATATCCGCAACGGTCGGGATCTGGTAGACGATCCGTCGCTGTACCCTCGGGATCAGGAGTTCGGCGGCCGGGTTGTCGAAGAGGCGCTGTGTCTCTTCCAGGAAGCGGAAGAACTTGCGGACCCTGAGCAGGTACGTATTGAGTGTGTTCACCTTCAGCCCGCGATCGACCAACGCCAGACGGTAGGCGTCGAGGTCGGCCGGTTGCACATCCTGGAGCCGTTCGATACCGGATGCGGCTAAAGAAGAGAACAGGTCGCGGAGTACGCGCGCGTTGTCGTCTATGGTGCTGAGGCTGTACTTGCGCGCATGCAGGGCCAGAAGGTGGGCACGGATTTCGTCAGCGCCCGGTAGGGACTCGGGGATTTTCTTTAGTACACGTTCAACGGCTCGCACACGCATATATTCCTCCTTCCCCCGTCAGATGAACCGGTTTGGGCGAAAAGCCCCGTCCCGCAATGGTTTCCAGCGATTTCGACCACTGAAAAGGTGGTGGAAAGCAGGTGAAAAGGTACTGAAAAGGTAGTGGAAAGCTTGGCCGCTTTCTCATCGTTTCGGCTCCTTTCCGAGCAGTTGCCACATGGCCGCCTCGATATCGAGCTGCGTTGCGATCTGCCGGGCGGTGGCGCGGAAGCGCTCCGCCTGGCGGGTGTCCGGGGCATCGTTCCGACGTTCCGGCCGGGGCCCTCGATCGGTGGGGTTGTCGGTGGCGGCGCTCATGCCAGGTCCTCCGGATCGGTCAGCCCGAGCATGAACCGCTCGCCGTTCTTGCCCTGGCCTTCGTAGGCCAGACGGTAACGGCAGAGCGTGCCGTTGCGCCCGGTGTTGATCAACACATACTCGAGGTCGACCAGCTCCTTGAGGTAGCGGTGTACGCGGGTGTGTGCCCAGCCGGTGGCCTCGCGGATCTCGCGGCGGGTAAACGTGACGGCCGTACGGCTCGGTCGGTGCTCCTCGCCTGCGCTGAGCGAAGCCGAAGTGTCTTTCTTCTTTAGCCGCTTGACGATCTGCTCAACCATCTCGTCAAGCAGGAGCAGCAGCGAGCGGCCCGGGCAGCTGAGCTCGTCGAGGCTGCGCCCGAGGATCTCATGCGCAAGCTTGTTGGCGACGCGCACGTCTTCCACGTCGACCAGCACGTACGGGACGGTTTCGCCGTTGCGCTTGGTGTGGCTGACTTCCTTCTGCATCTGCCGCAGGAAGGTCACGGCCCGGATAAGGTTCAGATACTTGGGCTGATCGCGGCGGCCCTGCAGCCGATCATCGCCGTAGGCGAGACGATCGGCGAAGGGATTGACGACGGCCAGCGGCTGTAGGAGTCGCTGGAAGTTGTGATGCCGCTTCAGGATGGCATCGGCGGCCATGTTGCCGACCAGACCGTCAAGGGTTTGGCGTTGCCGTTGAAAGACCAGGATACGCCGGGTCTGTTCACGTCCCTCGTCGATGGAGGTCACGAAGAAGCGGGACTTGGTTTCCGGGTCGGTCTCGGGGTTGGTCGTGGTGATGAAGACGCTTGTAGGGCCTTCAACGCGGTTCTCCATCGTCGTGAGGCGACCGGTGCCAAGATCCTTGATAGTGCTCTCGATGACGAGCTCACCGGCGCTGATCAAGTTGCGAATGGCATACGTTGCTTCCTCGGCACCGTCGCCTTCTTCGAGCGCGAGCACCTTGTGCTTGAGCGACAGGCGTTCTTTGTAGAAGAGCGCTTTGCCGGAAAGACTCGTGAGCTTCACGAGGTCTTCAGGTGGCACGAAGGAGAGCGCGCAGTCCTGGAGAGCGGTCTTGCCCGCGCCTGAGCTGGATAGGACAAGCAGCGATAGCGGCGCGTCCATCTTGCGGGAGACGGCGGCTAAATAGGCAAGCAGCTTGTTGGATGCCTCCCCCACCAGTCCGCATTTCTCGAAGTCGGCCTGGATAGCGTCGATAAGGTCCGGGCGGCGGCCGAAGGCCTCGGCTTCGCGGCGGTCCTTCGGGCTGACGATCACTGCCTGGTCCTGCTGACTCTTCGACTCGGCCGCCCCTTTCGTTTCAGCCGCTTCGCAGGCCTGTAGCAGGCGCGTGATGTCCGCCTCGATCGTCTCGGGCACTTCGTCGAACAGGCGGCAGAGGTCTTGTGCCAGGCTGCGCCGGGCACGGGCACTGTAGAAGTCGAGCGTATCGACGTGCAGCTTGCCGGCATGTTCGACGCGAACCGTGGCGCGCAGCTTGCGCGCACCCTTGTCGAGGCCGAGTACAAGGTACGTCCGCAGGCCGTAGGTGACGCGGAGTGTAGCCCCCTCCGGCAACAAGCCGAACGGGGCTGCGGTGGCCCCTGCTGAAGAAGTGCCGGGGGCCTGGCCGGATGCGTCAGCGGCCCGCGTGCTGACGGCATCCGGGACAGGCTCCGGCGTGGCAAGTTCGGATGGTGTCCAAGCATCAGACACGAGGAAGCTCGCGAGCGCTTCGGCTCCGTGCTCTTGCAGATAGCTGTTGGGGTCATGCTCGGACGGGAGCGCCTTCACGCTCACGGCCAAGCCTGCCGCTTCGAGCTTCGGGCACAGTTTCCCGCATGCCTTGGCTCCGGCCTCGTCGCCATCGAGCAGAAGCGTAACGGCGGTAACGCCGTGCAGCTTCATGTCCTCGATGTCGGTGCTTCCGAGACCGTTGGTGCCTTGGGCGGCGACGACGTTGGGGAACCCGGCGACTTCGACACTGAGCGCGTCGAGGATCGACTCGACGACGATCAGCTTGGAGTGG
>JAOZSS010000216.1 GCA_029939545.1 Kiritimatiellia bacterium
CCTCGATCTTCTTCTCGGGACGATCCACCGCGCACCGCGCACTGAGGTAACCCAGGCGGCGCACGTCAAACACAGCGCCGAACCGGCGCGCGCGCTTCTCCTCAAAAAGGGTTCGCAGCGTCGTAAGAACCTCCATCTCGGAGAGCCCAACCGACTCACCCAAGGCGGCAAACGGACGGCGCCGGAGTGGAACACCTCGCTGGAGGGCCACAAGAAGGTCATCCCGATTCGTCATAGCGCACGCTCCTGCAATTCAAGCCGTTTTGGCACGTAGGTGCACTGCGGCTCTTCGGCAAGATAGTTGCCGGTCAATTCATAGGCCCGCGCCCGGCAGCCGCCGCATACATGCAGGAATTCGCACACACCACACTTGCCTTCATAGCGGTCGTGGGCGCGGAGATCCTGAAAGACACGCGACGCCTCGTAAGCCTGCCGGAAATTGAAGTCTTGATTGCGCAAGTCACCCGACGGTGTGTCGAGGAAACCGCACGGCTGGAGGATACCGCGATGAGAGATGAAGACAAAGCCCTGGCCGGCCATGCACCCTCCGGTCGAAACCGGGCGGCCGCCACCGTGGCCGTGACCCGTTCCTCCGCCATGGGGGAACGCTGGATGGCCGGCGGGGCGCTCTGCCGTGGTCGCGGACTTGGGCGCCTGTCGTACCATGCGCGCGAAGTGGGGTGCGCAGGTCGTCTTAACGCGAATGGGCGCGCTCTGCGCCATCTCCGCGGCCCACTGTAGCGCTTGCTCGGCTTGCCCGGGAGAAATCTCCAGATCGCGCAGCGCTCCGGCGCGGCCGGTAGGTACGAGGAAGAACAGGTCGAACGTGATCGCCCCCAGCGCGATGGCGCGCTCGAGAATGGACGGCAGGTCATCCACGTTCAGCTTTGTGACCGTTGTATTCACTTGGAACTGGATGCCGGCGTCGATCGCGTGCTGCAGCCCTTCCATCGTACGCGCGTAGGCACCTGCCACGCCACGGAACGCATCATGCTTCTCGGGCGTGGAACCATCGATACTGATGCTGATGCACTGCACCCCGGCTTCCTTCAGCTTGCGGGCCGTCTCCGGTGTAAGCAGATGTCCGCACGGGGCCATGACCACACGCATGCCCTTGTCGGCCGCATAGCGGGCCAGCTCGTAGACATCCGGACGGGTCATCGGTTCACCACCGGTGAGGATGAGGACCGGCTTCACGTAGTCGGCGATGCCGTCAATCACCTGCTTGCATTCTGCGGTGGACAACTCACCTTCATAGGCCTCATCACGGGCCGAGCCGCGACAATGCTTGCATCGCAGGGCACAGCGCCGGGTCAGCTCCCACGCAATCACCTTGGGACCAGGGCTATTCAACACCAATTTCCTTGTCCGTCAGATAACAGGCCGGGTCCACACCCCACACGTCGCCCGTCACGGCCTCGCCGCGTGTACGCAGGTTCCCGCCGCAGATATCCAGGAACCGGCAGGAGGCACAGCGGCCCGTCACATGCTTTGGCTTCTCGCGCAGCTCCTTGAGCAGCGGTGCCGGATCGTCACCCCAAATCTCGCTGAACGGTTTTTCGCGCACATTCCCGACAGGATGATGGCGCCAGAACTGGTCGGGATAGACCTCGCCATCCCAGCTCACGCATCCGATCCCGTGCCCCGTGCTGTTGCCGCCATTCATCTTCAGCAGCTCCATCACCTTGTCAGCCTGTGGATGATGCTCCTTGAGCATCCGCAGGTAGAGGTAGGGACCGTCGGCGTGGTTGTCGACGGTGAGGACCTCCTTGGGCAAGCCGCGCGCGTGCATGTCGGCCGTCCGGTCAATGATCCTGTCCACAATCCCACGCATCGTGGGGTGGTCGAGATCGTCCGTCACGATATCCTCGCCCCGTCCGGTGTAGACCAGGTGATAGAAGCAGACGCGTGGAATATTCTCGCGTTCAATCAGATCGAAGATGCCGTCGAGGTCCGGTGCATTCGCCTTCGTAATCGTGTAGCGCAGCCCCACCTTGACCCCGTGCTTCTGGCAGTTGCGAATCCCCTGCAGCGCCTGCTCGAATGCGCCATCGACACCGCGGAACTTGTCATTGATGGCCTGCAACCCGTCGAGGCTGACACCGACATAGGAGAGGCCCAGCGCCTTCAGGCGTGCGGCCATGGAGTCGTTGATCATCGTGCCGTTGGTGGAGACAACAGCGCGCATGCCGCGCTTCACGGCATGGTCGGCCAGCTCGGGCAGGTCACGTCGTGCCAGCGGCTCGCCACCCGAGAAGAGGATCACCGGAACACCGAAATCGGCAAGGTCATCGAGTAGTGCGATGCCTTCTTCGGTCGTCAACTCTCCGGTCGGCTGATCCGTGACGGCGTGAGCATAGCAGTGCACACACTTCAAATTGCAGCGCTGGGTCACATTCCAGACCACAACCGGCTTCTTGTCTTTGGAAAACTGCAACAGGTGACTGGGCAAACGCCCCGAATGCCGTCCGTAGCGCAATGCATCCGACGGTTCAACCTGCCCTAGGTAAAGCTTAGAAATTCCAATCACAAGACCCTCTCCGACTCTGCGCCCGCGAAACATCAATCATGACAAAAGCGGTTACCTATAACAACTAAATCTTGGGGAAGATTCGCGGAGATGGGGAAATGGGCCCCACCGATCAGAAGTCGACTCTGAACTTGCCTTCTCACAGCAAATCCGTATCATGATCTCATCTGTTACGGGCGGGAGTAATTCAGTGGCAGAATGTCAGCTTCCCAAGCTGAACGTCGGGAGTTCGATCCTCCTCTCCCGCTCCATTTATCTCAATGTTCTCAGTGCGAAATATACCTGTATTCATTGACCGTTACTGCCATCTGGAAATTTCATCCTCTTTCATCGACCGAATGAAACCGCGTGAAACCGGAGGCGATGTAAAGGACACACACTAGGACACACTGCATGTATGCCGTGCCTGGGCAATTGTCGTTTCCGTCCTCACACCGTAATGTCTCTGTTCCCGCATGGTTCGCGCAAGAAAATTCGCGCAAGAATCGTCGGTGAATGGTGATCGTGAATTGCTGCGCGCCCCACGGGGCGCATGTAAAAACCAAGGCATTGCCGGGGCATACTGCTCTATTGCTGACGGGCTAGATTCTTGGGAAGATTTGCTCACTGGCTGCGACCGCTCTAACCGTATTGAAAGCATCCCAAGCGGACGGTTGCGAACCATGAGAGCCTATAGGGGGTGCTCGGCTCTCGCGGAGGCGGTGAAGCGTTCAGCAGTCGGTCTGCTCCTTTACCGGCCAATCCGGCCGGATCGTTTCTATCTCGTTCTATATTCTCGTTATGGTTTCGTTCAAGCAGGGATGATAAATCCCTATCTGTCTCGTTCCTTTTTCTCTTGATCGGGCCGTCTCAAGGTGCAAGCATCTGAGGGTCGGTGTGAGTCAAGGCAAGGTCATTATTCGGGCGCGAAGTCCAAGCGTCTCCTGGGGCCGCTCAGGGACGTCCATGGCGGCGTTCGAATCCACGTCGGCAGCAGTAGATAGGGGGTCTCGGATATTTGAAAACGGAAAGCAACTTGCTGAGATCGCCAGGTCGCCGAAGCGCTGATCTATAAAGGAAATGCGCGCCTGCGCGTTAGGGACAAAACGGTCGCCGATTGGCCAGTAAATGCTCCAAGCAACCAGTTGAGGTCGTCGCATCTGACGGGCTCTGAAACATGGGAATCGTTAGCCTTTCCCCATGCCCCGCCACATCACGATACCGCTCGCGACCAGAATCAAGAAAGCCACTGCTGCGCCAA
>JAOZSS010000045.1 GCA_029939545.1 Kiritimatiellia bacterium
CACCCTACACTTCATCCCTTTCTTAGTTCCCACACTTTGTCCGATACGCTTAGACGGCTCAGTCTGTAACCGTTTGTCCAGCAAGCACTAAGCAGTTGGTCTAACGTGGCTTGGAAGGATCTCGTCAATCCTCTTGCCGAGAAACGCTTCGGGTTTTCGATACAAGTCGCTCGCGTCCGGGGCATTGTAGTACAGGATCTCTCCTTCTCGTGAGAGTCCAAACATCAGATCCGGCATGGCGGCAAGAACGGCCTTGTTACGGGCTTGGCCCGCCAGCAGTGCTTCTTTCGCTCTTCGTGCTGTGGATGAAGGCTTTCTTGTTTTCTTGGTCACAGTGCCGCTCCAGTTTGAATGGGCCTTGCCTGTAGACTTGAACGGTATGGGGAATTGTTTGCCTTGTCGAGAATCTGATTCCGTTGTTTCCGAGCAGGCTCGACCCTGACTTCCCCTTCCGCTATAACTTCGCCATGCCAGTAGCCCAGACTCCAAAACCTGGATCGCGGTTTCGCTGTTTCAGGGGCGATACGATCACGTTTACTTTGACGTGTCATTCGGGGTATGAGGGAACGGCTTTTCTTCGCACGAATATCGGATGGGCGGCGATTCGCCGGCAGGCGATCGTGTCGTTCGTCGAGGACCAGACCCCCGTGCTGGACCGCGACTGGCATGATGTACCGATGCGTCAGGTAGGGTCAGCGCAATGGGAGCTGTCGCTGGGACTCTGCGAGGTGGGCCGCTTCGAGGCCAAGCCCTACCTGCTGCACGGGCCGGGCCAGGAACCGGTATGGGATGATGGCGACAACGTGGTGATCAAGGTGGAGCCGGCCGAGACGGTCTGCGCCAACTCGGTCTACAGCGCGTTCGTACGCCAGTTCGGTCCCAATCGTCTGTCCGGGGCGGTCTCCGGCGAGCAGAACACAGCGGCTGAGGCGTTGGACAAGGCCGGCTTTACGGTGATTCCGCGATCGGGGACGTTTCGTGACCTGATCGGGGAGCTCGACCACATCATCGGCACACTCGGATTCCGCACCCTCCACCTGCTGCCTGTGCACCCGGTGCCCACGACCTATGCGCGCATGGGGCGGTTTGGGAGTCCGTTTGCGCCGCTCGATTTCATGGATGTCGATCCGGCCCTGGCCGAGTTCGATCGTCGGACCACGCCTCTGGAGCAGTATATTGAGCTGATTGACGCGATCCATGCGCGGGGTGGACGCTTGCTCATGGATATTCCCGCCAACCACACCGGTTGGGCCTCGCATCTCCAGAATGAGCATCCGGAATGGTTCGCCCGCCACCGCGACAGCAGCTTCCGGTCGCCCGGCGCATGGGGCGTGACATGGGAGGATCTCTCTGAGCTCGACTATGGGGCTGGCCAGCCGCTATGGGAAGCCATGGCCGATGTCTTCCTGCGCTGGTGCAGGTTCGGCGTCGATGGCTTCCGTTGTGATGCCGGTTACATGGTCCCCTATGACGTGTGGAACTACATCATATCCAAAGTGCGGACACAGTTCCCGAATACCATCTTTCTACTGGAGGGCCTTGGCGGGCCGCGTGCGTTGACCGAAGATCTCCTGGACGGCGCCAATATGAACTGGGCTTACTCGGAGCTGTTTCAGAGCCACTCCGTGCGCCAGGTGGAGGCCGAGGTCATGGGCGGTGTGCGCATGGCGGACACGCGCGGGCTGATGGTGCACTACGCCGAAACGCACGACAATACGCGCATGGCGGCCTCCTCGCCCGCCTATGCCCGTATGCGAACGGCTCTGACGGCGTTGACGTCGGCCGAGGGGGCGTTCGGCATCACGGCCGGCGTCGAGTGGTTCGCCACCGAACGCGTTGATGTACACGGCGCACCGTCACTGAACTGGGGCAGCGAGGACAACCAGGTGGCTGCGGTGAGCCGCCTCAACCATCTGCTGGCTTCGCACCCGGCCTTCGGCCCCGGGGCCGAGTTCCATTGGATCGCCCAACACGACTCGCACACTGTCGTGCTGATGCGGAGCGGTCGTGTCGGCGAGCGCGTCCTGGTGTTGGCGAACCTCGACTGTGACCATCCGCAGACCGTTCGTTGGCCCCGTTCGACCTTCGAGGTGGGCGATGGCGTGGTGGATCTGTTGTCCGGAAGCGCCGTGGTGCCGACCGAGGAGTCGGACCCCTATCGCGTTACGCTCGAACCAGCGGCCGTGCTGTGTCTTGGGCGTGAGACGTCGGAGGCCGACGATCGTTCCGGCGAACCATCGGCTGTCATCCGGCAGCGCGCCCGCGCGGCAGTGCTTGAGCTGCACACCGCCGTCACCGGATGTGGTGATGTGGGCGACCTTGACATGGAGGCCGACGCCGAGCGCTACCTGGCAGATCCGGCGGCCTATTGGCGGGCGCTCTCCGGGCGCGGTTCTTTTGCCCTGACCACGTGGCAGTGGCCACAGGATTTGTCGCGCGATGTGATGTGGCCCGACGGTCATGCGTTGCTCGTGCAGTGCGCCCACCCGTTCCGCATCGACCTCGAAGAGAGTGGGACCGTGACCCACCGGGCCCGCAGTTTTGAAGCTGACGGGGGGCACGTCGTGTTGGTGCCGCCTCGCACGGCGCCCGATGACGCCATAGCCATTCGTTACGGTGTGCTGCGCCTCTGTGTGTATGACCCCGCAGGAACGCAGCGCGGCGAAGATACGCTTCTGTTGCTTCCCCCCGCGAGCCAAACGCCGGACATTGTGGTCTCCGGTGTCGCCGCGGTTGAGCGCGGCTGCTACGCGCTCTGCACGAACGGTCGCGGTGCGATGGCCCAGGTGCGCGGCGCCTGGGGAGAGATCGAAAGCCAGTACGATGCGATCCTGGCCGGGAACTGCCATCCCGATTATCCGGTTGATCGACAGGTGATGCTGACACGTTGTCGCGTGTGGGTGGTCTACCAGGGGTATTACCAGGAGTTAGGTCGCACCTGTCTGCGCACCTTCGGGCAGCAGCCCGACGGCGACGTGCAGTGGCGTTTCGATGTGCCGGTAGGACGCGGAAAGGTCATGACGCTGGATGTGGCCCTGCGCATGTTGCGCGGCGAGAACGCTGTGCAGTTGACGTTTGCCCGGGGGGCGAACGGTGGGGATGAAGATGCCCTGCAGGTGACCGAATCGGTGCGCCTGGTGATTCGTCCCGACGTGGAAGACCGTATCAACCATGGCAAGACGAAGGCCTTTGCCGGACCGGAAGCACACTGGCCGCGCGCGGTCGAACCCGCGCGCGAGGGCTTCCTGTTCCGTCCCGACCCCGGCCGCGCGCTGCGTGTGACCGTGACGGAGGGCCAGTTCCACTCGGAACCGGAGTGGATCTATATGGTACACCATCCACACGAAGCCGATCGCGGTCTGGAGGATGCGTCCGACCTGTTCAGTCCCGGGTATCTTGCCTGCGAGCTGGGCGGAGCGGGGTCCACTGTGCTCCATGCGGCCATTGAGGGTGATGTTTCGCTGTCCTCCGACCTCGTGTCGGGGAAGACGGAGATCTCTGCCTCCAGCGACGCGAGGTCGCTGGGGGGCGCGGATGTCGGCATGCTCCCGGGAGGCCTGCTCGCGGTATTGAGGCGGGCGATGGACGCCTATGTGGTGCGGCGCGACGATTCACTGACGGTGATTGCCGGCTACCCGTGGTTCCTGGATTGGGGGCGGGACACACTGATCTGCCTGCGCGGCATGATTGTGGCAGGGATGCATGCGGAGTGCCGTGATATCTTGCGTCAGTTTGCGCGGTTCGAGAAACAGGGCACGCTGCCCAACATGATCCGCGGCGGAGATGACTCCGATCGCGACACCTCGGATGCGCCGCTCTGGTTTGTGGTCTCATGCGAGGACCTCCTGAACGCGGGTGATTCAACCCTCCTCGATATGGATTGCGACGGGCGGGCGCTCAGGGATGTGATTCGATCCATCGTCGCGCATTACCGCAAAGGCACGCCCAATGGGATTGCCATGGATGCCGACAGTGGGTTGGTGTTCAGTCCCTCCCACTACACATGGATGGATACGAATCATCCGGCGGGCACCCCGCGCGAAGGCTATCCGGTTGAGATTCAAGCACTGTGGTATCGCGCCCTTTCGTTCCTGGCCCAGGTCGATGACGATGCTGACGTGGCGGCGCTGGCCGCCAAGGTGCAGGCCTCCATCTGCTCTTTCTATATTATAGACGATGGTGCGGGGCTCTCCGACTGTCTTCACGGGGGGGCCGACACCCCGGCGGCGAAGGCCGTGGCCGACGATCACGTGCGCTCCAACCAGCTCCTGGCCGTAACGCTTGGGGCTGTCACCGACGCTGACACCTGTATGGCCGTTCTGAATGCCTGCGAACAGCTCCTGGTTCCGGGCGCCATTCGCAGCCTGGCGGATCGTCCGGTCACGCACGCCCTGCCGGTCAGGCGCGACGGCGCGTTGCTCAACGATCCGCTGCATCCCTATCAAGGCCAGTACCGGGGGGATGAAGACACGCGGCGTAAACCGGCCTACCACAACGGCACGGCCTGGACGTGGCCGTTCCCCTCTTACTGCGAAGCGCTGGTCCAGGTCCACGGACCCGCCGCCCGCGACACCGCGCTCGCGCTGCTGCGAAGCAGCGAGGTGCTGCTCAACCGGGGGTGCATCGGGCAGATTCCCGAGATCCTCGATGGCAATGCTCCACACGCCGACCGGGGCTGCGGTGCCCAGGCCTGGGGCGTGACCGAGCTCTATCGCGTGCTTGCACTTCTGCAGCGAAATCCCTAGAGTCGCTCCGAATTTTGGATGACCTGAAGTGTCTCCGAGCGCGACGGCATTTCCCATGGGGAGAGCAGGGCGTGGCACGGGGACTCAATCAATACTATTTGGAGATAGTGCAGTCATGGGTACACAGGCGAAGCGGCGACGCGTCAGGTTTCACATCAGCGCGGACGAGGGTAGCAAGGTGTCGGTGGCAGGCACGTTTAATGGGTGGAATCCGGACAAGCATGTCCTCAAGCAGAAGGACGGCACGTTCGCACTGAACATACTCCTGGAGCCCGGCCAGTATCAGTATAAGTTTGTTGTGAATGGAATCTGGTGTGTCGATCCGGAACGATCGGACTGGACGGCGAACGAGTACGGTTCGCTGAACAGCGTCGTCACTGTGGAATAGTCCTGCCCCCCGAAAAGCGGGGCGTGCCGGATCCTCCTCCATCCATGGACTTCGGCCAAGAAGCAGAAAGAGAGTTCTGTCCAATGAAGAATATTCAACTTTTCAACGTAGCCCCGTCGGTGCCCAAAGAGGTCCGTTTTCTTGAAACCCTGGCTAACAACCTGTGGTGGTGCTGGTGTCCCGATGCCATAGAGCTGTTCCGACGCATCGATCCGACGCTGTGGACCGCGTGCAAACACAATCCCCTGAAGTTTTTCAGCGAGCTGCAACCTGAGCGGTTGGCGGATCTTCCGGCGGATGATGGGTTCATTGCGCACATGGAAGAGGTGCGTGAGCTGTTTGAGGCTCATGTTCTTAAGGACTGTAAGGGCGGAGAGACCTGCCCGGCGCGCGACGGCGTCGCCTACTTCTCGCTTGAGTTCGGGATCCATGAGAGCGTACGGCTCTACTCTGGCGGCCTGGGCTGCCTGGCCGGCGATCACCTGAAGTCGGCTTCCGATCTCAACCTGCCGCTTGTCGCGGTCGGTTTGATGTATCGCCAGGGCTACTTCCAGCAGTACCTCGATGAGGATGGTATGCAGCGCGAGTTCTATCCCGAGAGCGAAACGCATAACATGCCGCTGGTCAAGGTGTGCGATGGCGACAACAGCCCGATCCAGATCAGCGTGCCTCTGCCGGAAGGACAGCTGCGTGCCGAAATCTGGCGTCTTGACGTTGGACGTGTCCCGCTGTTTCTCCTGGATGCCAACATTCCGGCCAACCGGCCCGAGTTTCGCGGCATTACGGCGCAGCTCTACGGGGGCGACCAGGTGATGCGTATTCGCCAGGAGATGCTCTTGGGGGTCGGCGGGGTGCGCGCCCTGCTGGCGATGGATTTTGACCCCCACGTCTACCATCTCAACGAGGGCCACGCAGCCTTTCTCGGCCTCGGCCGTATTGCCCATCTCGTGCAGTCGCAGGGGCTCGACACAAAGACCGCGTTCGAGGTGATGTCGCGAACGAACATCTTCACGACCCACACGCCGGTACCCGCGGGTAACGAGACCTTTCCGGTTGCGATGTTGCAGCCCTACTTCAAGGCGCTTGAGCCCGAGGTGGGTGTCCAGGCCACGGATGCCATCCGCATGGGACAGGCACCGGGGGCCGGGGCCGATGAACAGGTGTCGATGACCATCCTCGGCATGCGTTGCGCACATTTCTACAACGCCGTCAGTAAGCTGCATGGCGTCGTGGCTCGCAAGATGTGGTCCTATCTCTGGCCCGATCTTCCGGTTGAAGAGGTGCCCATCGGGCATGTCACCAACGGTGTCCATATCTCGTCCTGGCTGGCCACGGATATCGCGGCGCTGTACGATCGCTACCTCGGTCGCGATTGGCGCGATCATCCCGGCGACAAGAAGGTGGTCAAGCGGATCGAGCGGATTCCTTCCGATGTGCTCTGGCGGACACATGAGCTCGGTCGCGCCCGCCTGGTGCGTGCGACGCGCGAGTATGGCGAACGGCAGTACAAGGCCCGCAATGCTACGCGCAAGCAGCTCGATGCCATAGCGGGGGTCTTCGACACCGATGCGCTGACCATCGGGTTTGCACGTCGCTTCGCTTCCTACAAGCGCGCCACGCTGCTGCTAAAGCACCCGGAGCGCCTGGAGAAACTACTGACCGATGAAGAGCAGCCCATCCAGTTAGTTTTTGCCGGCAAGGCGCATCCCGCCGACCAGGCCGGCAAGAACCTGATCAAGGAGCTCATCGCCTTTTCACGCAAGCCAACGGTGCGGCACAAAATTATCTTCCTGGAAAACTACGACATCCAGCTTGCGCGCTACATGGTCCAGGGCGTGGACGTATGGATGAACACGCCGCGTCGGCCACAAGAGGCCAGCGGCACCTCGGGCATGAAAGCGGCCGCCAACGGCGGGCTGCACTGCAGCATCCTCGATGGCTGGTGGGATGAAGGGTATACTCCTGACACCGGTTGGGCCATCGGCGATCGCGAGGACTACGTCAACACCGATTACCAGGACCAAGTGGAGTCGCAGGCGCTCTACAATCTGCTCGAGAACGACATCATCCCGACCTTCTACACGCGCACCACAGGCGATGTGCCCGAGCGGTGGGTGGAGATGATGAAGGCATCCATGAAAATGACGCTTGGATTCTTCACCACACACCGTATGCTGGAGGAGTATCGCGATACTTATTACACTGTTGCACTCGGCGTGTACGACCGGCTGACGGCCGACGGAGCGAAGGAGGCGAAGGCCCTCGTGTCGCAGCGGAAACGGCTTGAGTCGTGCTGGGGCGGCGTCAGGATTGAGATGCCCGTGCCTGACCGCGATCTCGCCAGTCTACACGTGGGCGACACAGTTGTGGTAACCAGCGTTGTGGAACTGGGTGAGTTGACACCCGATGAGGTAGACGTAGAGGTCTACTACGGGATCGCCGATTCACATAACGAGATTGTAGAGAGTGAGCTCCGGAAAATGAACATGGCTGAGGAACAAGGCAACGGACGTTATGTCTATCGCCAGGAACTGCCGTGCGAGAGACCCGGACGCCATGGATTGACGGCACGGGTGGTTCCCAAAGGGTCCGACTGGTCGAGCACGGTGCCCGGCTACACCACTTGGGCCAACGGGACGTAAGCCCCCGCATGCCAGAAGGGAAGGTAGACGATGCCGAATAGGCCGCGCATCCTGATCGTAACACCGGAGATCACTTACCTGCCCGATGGCATGGGCAATGCCACCAACCACATGCGTGCTAAGGCCGGCGGACTGGCCGATGTCTCGGCGTCGCTGGTTTCGGCCCTGTTCGAGCTCGGTGCGGATGTCCATGTGGCGCTTCCGCACTACCGCCGCATGTTCAACATCGATGTCGGGCGACTCATCAACGAGGAGCTCCGCATCTACAAGCGTGTGCTGCCGGATTCGCGCATTCACCTGGCCGAGGATCGGATCTTCTACTACCAGAGCGAGGTCTACAGTTCGTCCTCGGACACCAGCCGCAAACTGGCACTTGTATTCCAGCGCGAAGTGATCAACAACATCATCCCGAAGGTCAACCCCGACCTGATTCACTGTAACGACTGGATGACCGGGCTCATTCCCGCCATGGCGCGTCGCCACGGCATTCCCTCCCTCATGACCATTCACAATATCCACACCCAGGAAGTGGGCCTGGACCAGGTGGAGGACACGGGAATCGATGCGGCCGAGTTCTGGCAGGATCTCTTCTATAAGTGGTATGCCGGCGACTACGAAACGACGCGCTGGAGCAACCCGGTCGACCTGCTTGCCAGCGGAATCTTTGCCTCGCACTTTGTGAACACGGTTAGCCCTACGTTCCTGTACGAGGTGTGCGACGGGCAGCATGCCTTTGTGCCGCCCTCCGTGCGCAGCGAAATGGCGCAGAAAATGATGTCCGGCTGCGCATCGGGCATTCTCAATGCGCCCGACCCGTCGTTCGATCCCGCGACCGATGAGTTGATCCATTGCCCGTTTGATCCGGACACGCATGTGGAGGGCAAACGGAAGAATAAGGTGCGCTTGCAGGAGCGCCTTGGGCTTGCCCAGAACCCCGATGCCCCGATGTTCTTCTGGCCGTCGCGACTCGACCCGGTTCAGAAGGGTTGCCAGCTCGTCGCCGAGATTCTTGCCAGCCTCGTTTCACACTACGGGGACGAGAACCTGCAGGTTGTCTTTGTCGCCACCGGGCCCTACCAGATCTGGTTCCGCGGCATCGTGAATGAGCACGGTTTCCATGATCGCGTGGCGGTCTACAACTTTGACGAGGAGACCTCGCACCTGGCGTACGCCGCCTCCGACTTCATGTTGATGCCGTCCCGGTTTGAGCCGTGCGGCTTGCCTCAGATGGTGAGTGCCATCTACGGCTCACTTCCGATCGCGCACGATACGGGTGGTCTGCATGACACCGTGAACATGTTGGACACCGCTCAGGGCACGGGGAACGGGTTCCTCTTCGAAACATACGACGGCAACGGACTCTGGTGGGCGATCGAGCGGGCCATGAATTTCTACCGGCTGCCGACTGATGTGAAAGAGGCGCAGATTAGCCGGGTTATGCGCGAAAGTGCTGAACGATTCACTCATGCCAATACCGCGCGGGAGTACATTGATATCTATGAACGCATGCTCGAACGCCCCCTTGTTGATCATAAGCCGGGATTCGTGGCTGGAACCGTATAGCGAGTTCATTCAGCACCGCTGGAACCGGGCCAATGAGGCTGCGGCACGCCTCGCGGCCGACCGGGATCTATCCGATCACTCCCTGAGCTACGACTACTACGGCCTTCACCGCATCGCGGATGGCTGGGTCTTCCGCGAATGGGCGCCCAACGCCACGGCGATCTACCTGCTGGGTGCGTTCAATGGCTGGAACGAGTCCGGTGACTTTGCCATGCACCGCCTCAACGACCGCGGCGACTGGGAGCTACACCTGGCGTCGGATGTGCTGAAGCACGAGGCTATCTACCGGTTGCGGATCCACTGGGACGGCGGGAGCGGCGATCGCATTCCCACCCACGCACGCCGGGTGGTGCAAGACGCCTCCACAAACAGCTTCAACGCTCAGGTCTGGGCACCTTCCGCGCCCTACCAGCGACGCCATCCCTCGCCATCGCGACCGACCCCGCTGCTGATCTATGAAGCCCACGTCGGCATGGCGCTCGAGTGGGGGCGTGTGGGCACCTACGCGGAGTTCCGTGAGCATATCCTGCCACGCATCCGGGAGGCCGGGTATAATGCCGTTCAGCTCATGGCCATCATGGAGCACCCCTACTACGGCTCGTTCGGCTACCACGTCTCCAACTTCTTCGCGGCTTCCTCCCGCTTTGGAACACCCGACGAGCTGGCGGAACTGGTGGATGCGGCGCACGAGATGAGCCTTTTCGTTATCATGGATATCGTCCACTCCCACGCGGTGAAGAACACGGTGGAGGGGCTGTCCGAGTTCGACGGCACCTCGTACCAGTTTTTCCACGCCGGCGGACGGGGCGATCATGAGGCGTGGGATTCGCGTTGCTTCGATTACGGTAAGCTCGACGTGCAGCACTTTCTCCTCTCCAACTGCCGTTTCTGGATGGAGCAATACGGCTTTGATGGATTCCGGTTCGATGGTGTCACCAGCATGCTCTATCTGCACCACGGCCTCGGGACGGCATTCACCGACTACGGGAAGTATTTCGACGGGTCCGTCGATGAGGATGCCTGGGTCTACATGGTACTGGCCAACCGGCTGATCCACGAGATCAACCCCGAGGCCGTGACAATCGCCGAGGATGTCAGCGGCATGCCCGGCCTGGCGGCCCCGTTCGCGGAGGGGGGCTGCGGGTTCGATTTCCGCCTCGCGATGGGTGTCTCCGACTGCTGGGTGCGGCTGCTCAAGGAGGTCCACGACGAGGACTGGAGCATGAACAGAATCTGGCACGAGCTGACCAACCGGCGCGCCGAGGAGAAGACGATCGGCTATGCCGAAAGCCACGATCAGGCCCTCGTCGGCAGCAAGACCCTCAGCTTCGAGCTGATGGACGCCAGCATGTATACGCACATGGGTGTGGATGAGCATAATCCAAAGGTCGACCGTGGCATCGCGCTGCACAAGATGATCCGGCTGATCACGCTGGCCACCTGCGGCGAAGGCTATCTCAACTTCATGGGCAACGAGTTCGGGCACCCGGAATGGATCGACTTTCCGCGCCAAGGCAATGACTGGTCCTACCACTATGCCCGCCGCCAGTGGAGCCTGCGCGATAATCCGGCGCTGAAGTATCACGGCCTCGGCGATTTCGATGCCGCCATGGTCTCTGTGATCAGGGAAGACCGGGTGGTCGGGGCGTGTCCGCCGCGCCTGCTGTACACCCACGACGAGCAGAAGATCCTCCTCTTCGAACGCAACGGCGATTTCTTCGTCTTTAACTTCCACCCATCCGAATCCTACCCGGACTATGGAATCGAAGTGCCGCCAGGCCAATACGCAACCGCGCTGGACAGTGATAGCCCGCGCTTTGGCGGTTTCGATCGCCGTCCGTCCGACCCCATCTACGAAACGATCCCGCTCATCGACGGCGACCTTCTGCGTCACACCCTCCGCCTCTACCTCCCGGCCCGCACAGCCCTGGTGCTTCGACATACAGCGGGTCCGAGCGAGAAGCAGTTAGTCGCGATGGGCGATTTACTGGCTGGCTTGACGGAGTCCAAATGAAGCCGTAAAGTCAGCAAGAACATGAGTGCTGCTGGAGTAATGCGTCATCGGAACTGTGAGGGAACATGTCGAGACGGTATCTGATTCTGTTGTGTATCACTATTGTCGTGGGTGGAATAGCGAGTTAGAGGGTCTCGTCGGTGCTGTAGAAGAACGCCCCGAGGAGGACCGCGATCGCATTTGCTGAAGATTTTATTCAAGCACTTTCCGTGGGTGATCATGCTCGACTCAGTGAGGCTGTCACGGTGCCACCGGTTTACCGCAGTCGCACAGAGCAGGAGCAATCTGACTTCTTGAGCAAAGCACTGAGAGACGAGATATCGCCCGAAGGCTTACAGGTGCTTGAGAACGAGGGACAGCTTGGAACACTACGCGATATCTTTCCAGCAAAGGCATCGGCCTGGACGGAACGGGGTTGCTGATCCACTACCGTTTGCCTCCGAGATCGCGCGGCGGCTCCCATTACGCAGAGTAGCGCAGGTGACCATCCGAAGGCGAATGAGAAGCTTGTGACGTTTCGGCGATAGGCGTATGCTCCAGTCACACTGCGAGTGAAACAACAGGCGGAGAAACGACGATGAAAAAGATTCTGAAGATGGTTGGCAAGGTGTTCGTGCGTGTGGTCCTGGTGGTTGTGGTGCTACTGGTGGTCATTCTCATGGTGGGGCCGAACGTGGCGGTGAAAGTGGTCAACGCCAAGGCGGGCGACTTCGTGAATGCCGAGGTCTCGCTCGAGGATATCGATCTCAACCTGTTCCGCGGCTACGTCGAGCTCGAGGGGCTCAAGGTGGGGCAGCCGGAAGGTTTTGAAGGCGCTCTGCTGCTCGAGCTGGCACACGCACACGTGAAGCTCGATGTGGGTTCACTCATGAAGCGGCCCATCGTGATCAGCGATATTGTGGTCGAGGGCCTGTCGGCCAACATCATCAAGAACGCCGACGGCGTGATGAATGTTGAGAAGCTGACGAAGACACCTCCGGAGCCGAAAGAAGAGAAGCCCGAAGAGAAGAAGCCGACTGGCGAACCGCCCGCCGTGGCGCTTGACCACCTGCTGATCGATAACTTGAAAGTACGATACGTGGATGCCTCGTTTGGGGACGACGATCCGCTGGACGTTGGGGTCAGCAATCTCGTGCTGAAGGTGACAGGCATTCTTTTCGATACGTCAGCCAAACCGGAGCGTGTCCTGCCGGGCCGGGTCGAGCTGACCTCCACGGTGACGCAGGGCAAGGCGCTTGACGCGTACCTGGGTGCCATTGCGAGAGTGGGTGTGTTGAGCACGAACGTTCCCGCTGTCAACGCGGGTGTACGGTTGGCCGGTCTCGATCTGGACGTCGTTGATCCCGTATTGCCGCCGGGAATCGGCACGAGTCTATCCGCAGTGCTCGGCGGAGGCTGTCTGGATGTGGAGGCCGACATCTCAATGGTGGAAGACGTCCGCGATATCAAGGTGGTGCTCGTGAACAAGAGCATTCGACTGCCGCTGCCGACGGGTGGAGGAATCGACAGCATTCTGACCGACTTGGGCAAACTCTTGGCTGCTCGCCTGGCCGGCCAAGTCGTCGGCATGGTCGGCAATGTCGGTTCGGCCGGCGTTGAAGTAGCCGGTACAGCCGTGAAATCGGCCGGAGCCGTTGGCAAGGGGGCGGGGAAGCTTGTGGGGAATGTGGGCGGCGGGCTCTTCAATATGGTGAAGGGCGTGGCCAAGGGCGATATCAAGGCGGTTGGCACGGCCTTGAAGGACACGACCGTAGGTTCCGTCAAGACCGTGGTCAGCACAGTGACCAACACGGCCGTTACGGCCGTCAGCGGTGTGGGCCAAGCCGCAGGCAAGGGGCTTGGCAGTGCAAGCGCCGACCAGTGGCGCACCACTGCCCCGGCACGTTGGGCCGAGATGTGGAAAACCACTATCACCGTTGTGGATAACATGCCGTATCCAACCATCCCGGAGCCCAAGGAGGAGCCCAAGGAGGACTCTAAGAAAGAGCCGAAGCCCGAACAGATCTCGGAAGCCGCTCCGGAAGCGGAGACGACCGAAGCTGCGCCGGATAACGAATGACACGCAGGCTGAGTCTGCTTCTCTACCTTATGTTATTGCTCCCGCTGGTCGGGTGCCATGTTTGTGCCCATCGGCGCCCCGGCGGCACCGTTCGCGTGTACACAGCACGGGACTCAGACGCTGCGGAGCAACGTGGCTTCAACCATGCCGCTCATCTACGGTGCGGACGCGCTGATGTTGGCCGCGGAGGGGTACGTGGCATGTTCGCCGGATTACATCGGCTATGGATCGTCAACGGAGATGCACCCTTACCTGCACGCCGACACGTCGGCCGGAACGGTGTTGGATGCCATTCGCGCGGGCACACTCTTTTGCGAGCAGCGTGACCTCGTACAACGCTATTTACGGCTGGGACCGACGGGTGTAACCGGTCTTCCGCTCTCACTCATGCGACTAAGCGCCCCCCATATATTGTGGAAGGGCGCATTTCGTCATCAGCCGCCACGCTTAGTCTC
>JAOZSS010000046.1:0-2861 GCA_029939545.1 Kiritimatiellia bacterium
TCGCTAGCCAAGATATTCACCCTCGGCCTGCGCCAGATGCCTGCCAGTACCACGATCAGCAATCTGCTCGAGGCCGCCGGCAGCCCGCTATATATCGAGGGCGCTGTTCCGCTGGATCGCGCACCCACAAAGGCCGCGCGTTGAGCTGGCGATGAAGCGGGCGAACTCGCTGGCTGGCCCCTCCAGGAACAGCTCCTCCAAGCGCCCCTTCGCCTGCGATGCGTTGAAACCGGAGAGAAAGAGCACCTTAAACGCGCGCTGCACGGCTTTGCGATCCTCGTAGGACATCCCGGAGCGACGCATGCCGACCACGTTCAGCCCGATGATCGTGTTGTGCTCTGCATTCTTAAGCATGCAGAACGGCGGCACGTCCTTGGTCGCGATGGCTCCGCCTCCGAGCATGGCCAACCGCCCGACCTTGACAAACTGGTGCACGCCTACCAAGCCGCTGATGAATGTGCGCTCTCCAACCTCCGCGTAGCCACCCAGAACCGCCCCATTGGCCATGATCACGTTGTTGGCCAGGACCACGTTGTGCGCGAGATGAGAGAAGGCCATCAGGAAGCACTCATCGCCCACGACCGTGGAAGTGTCTTCCTCCGTGCCACGATGGATCGTGACCCCTTCACGGATTACACAGTTGTTGCCGATTTGCACGCTCGACGCTCCGCCCTTAAACGAAAGATCCTGCGGCGTATCGCCCAATACGGCCCCGGCATGAACGACGCAGCCGCGGCCCATCGTCACCGACCCGAAGAGGGTCGTGTGCGGGCCAATCTTACAGCCGTCGCCAATCTGCGCACCATCCATAATGCAGGTGAATGGCCCGACATCCACGTCCTTGCCGAGTTCTGCCCCCTTTTCGATCAGCGCCGTTTCATGAATCATTTCACTCTCCCCATCGCTATGCCTGTTCCCCGGCCCGCGCGGAGCGCGGGCCGCCTAAAAAGCCACCAAACCCTCATCCCGCATGCTAATGAACGCCCGACCCGCGTCGCGTCCCGGCCGTCCCAGGACCACATGATCGAGCACCTTGATATCCACAATCTTGCCCGCATCAATGAGCTGCCGCGTAATGCGGATGTCCTCGACCGAAGGCGTTGGATTGCCTGACGGATGATTGTGCGCCAGCACCACGGCGGCCGCGGCCGACCGCACGGCCTCCCGAAAAATCTCGCGGGGATGCACCAGGCTTGCATTCAGCAGTCCCTGCGTAACTGCCTTGGGTCGCCCCTTGGCGACGTTCTTGGCATTCAAGTGCAGCACCCAGAACACCTCTGACTCCAATGTCCGCACTTTCGGACCCAACAACAGTGCCACGTCCTCAGGCGTACGGATGACGGCATTGTCGGGCAAGGCCTCGTCATGAAGCCTCTTGCCGATCTCCAGCGCCGCCTTAAGCGACTTGGCCTTGGCCTCACCAATACCACGGAACGCCATCAGCTCGTCCAGCGATGCGGCGGCCAAGGCGGTCAGCGACCCGAAGTGCTTCAGCATCCCACGCGCCAAGTCCACGACATTCAACCCGTGCGATCCGCTCCCCAGGATGATGGCCAACAACATGTCATCCGTGACATTCTCTTCTCCAAGACGCTCCAGCGCCTCGCGCGGCCTGAGCTGGGCAGGGATATCCCGCACCTGCCATCGGCTCGGCTCAATCACGTAGTCTATGGTTACTTCCGTACTCACTCCACAACCATCGTCGGGCCATGCTTATCCCAATGCGCCTGCACGGCTTCGGCAAGCTCCTCGGTGCTGCTGTCGACGGTGACATCGATCCACTCGACCGTCGCCTGCGTTCGCAGCCATGTTCGCTGACGCTTGGCCAGTCGGCGTGTCCGCGCTGCGGTCCGCGCGAGGGCCTCCTCACGTGAACAGCGCCCCTGTAGCAGATCGATCGCCTCGGCATACCCAATCGCTTGCCGGGCAGTGTCGGACAGACCGGCCTTGCCGAGTAGCCAGTCGCGCACCTCGTCCAGAAGTCCCTGAGCATACATGGCCCGTACGCGCTGCTCAATCCTTGACTTCAGGAGTTCGCGCTCCACGTTCAGGGCCGCCATGGGCACGGGCGCCCCCTGTACACCCCAGTTCCGGGGCGGGGTCTCCAAACCTGCGGCAGCCCATTCGAGGAATCGAACCAAGCGGCGCCCGTTTTCCGGATCGTCAATCGCCGCGTACAGGGACGGGCTCTGCTCCCGCAGCGCCGTGGCAAGCGGGGCCACACCTTCTGCCTCACGTACACGCTCCCAGCGCTCCCGCACCTCCGGGTTCGACCCGGGTGCATCGGCAAACCCGTGCGTCAGCAGCTTGAGATAGAGGCCGGTGCCGCCCACCACGATGGCGCGCGAGCCGCGCTCCTGCACGGCAGCGAGCACTTCAAGGGCATGCTCGCGGTATTGCCAGCTGTTGAAGGTCTCGTTTGCCGACACGAGATCAATGCCATGGTACGGTACCGTCCCCCGCTCTTCGATGGTAGGCTTGGCCGTGCCGATGTCCATGCCGCGGTAGATCAGCATGGAGTCAGCCGACAGGATCTCGCAGCCAGTCTGTTCGGCCAGCCGCTGGGCAACGGTCGTCTTGCCTGAGGCGGTGGGTCCGGCCAGGAAAAATGCTTCCATATTCCCTCTCAGTCCCCGGTGGCAGCAGCGGCTGTCGCCTCATCGCCTTCCGGCTCATCGCCCGCCCCGGACCGCCCGGGCCACAGTTGGGTCAGGATATAGAGGCCCACGCCGATGCAGATGGCGGAATCGGCCACGTTAAAGGCAGGAAAGTGGTGTGCCCCCGCGCGGAGAAAAGCGATAAGCACAGAACATTAAGATCGCATATAGAATAAGAAAAAAGCAGGAAATAATCCGTTAACT
>JAOZSS010000046.1:2871-4108 GCA_029939545.1 Kiritimatiellia bacterium
TTAAAGGCAGGAAAGTGGTGTGCCCCCGCGCGGTCGAGCCAGAAGAAATCGATGAAGTCCACCACGTAGCCCAGGCGCACGCGGTCAACCAGGTTCCCGACAATTCCGCCGATCATGAGGGCCGCGGCACAGCGATGTACAAGGGAATCGGTCATAATCGACCGGCGAAACACCACCAGCGACACTAGCATCACCAGCGACACACTCACCAACCAGTGGCTGAATCCAGAGAACATCCCCCACGCCGCCCCCGTGTTACGTATGTAGTGGAAGTCGAGCAGGCGCGGAATGACCTCAACGAAATCACCCACGTAGAAATGCCGCTGGACCAGGTACTTGGTGACCTGGTCCAGTATCGCAATCGTGCAACTCAACCAGAGAATAAGCACACGCACTCCTTCGCCGCCCTACTCCAGGCGCATCGGGGGACGGTAGCCGGGACGATGCTTCTCGACCTCGGACTGACAGGAGATGCAGTTCTCGACGTAAGGGAGGGCCTTCAGTCGGGCCGACTCGATTCCCCCTCCGCACTCCCCGCACTTGCCGAATGACCCTTCGTCGACACGCTTCAGGGCGGCATCTATTGCCGTCAGGGCCTCGCTTTCCGAGCTGGCCAGGTTCAGCGCAAACTGGCGATCAAAAGCATCGGTACCATCTTCCTCTATGTTCACCTCGTCGGCGCGCGTAAGAGAGTCGTTCTTGAGTGTGGCAATCTGTCCCGAGATACGTTCACGATGCTGTAGGAGCTGGAGGCGATATTCTGCCTTTTGCTTTGCGGGAATGGCGCGGAAGCTCTTCGGCTTCACCGTGTGATTGTTCGCCTTCTTGCGTCCGGGACGCAGCACCTCCAGCTTCTTGGGACGCTTCTTGGGCTTCGGTGCCAAGGGGTCGTTGAGCAGCGCTTTCTTCCTGGCTGCGGCCCTCTTCCTAGCGGCAGGTCTCTTCGGGGCCACATCCTTTTCCGGAGCCGCCGTCTTCGCTACAGCTTTCTCTACCGCGGCTTTTTTCTCCGCCACCTTCTTGGGCACCTTCTTGGGGGCAACCGGCTTCTTGGCCGCAGATTTCTTCGCCACCGCTTTCTTCTTCGCTACAGGCTTCTTCTTCGCCGTGGCGGGCTTCTTCACCGCGGCAGGCTTCTTCACCGCGGCTGGTTTCTTCACCGTGGCTGGCTTTTTCGCCGTAGCTGGTTTCTTCGCCTTGGCTGGTTTCTTCGCCTTGGCTGGCTGCTTTGCCGTGG
>JAOZSS010000046.1:4208-12722 GCA_029939545.1 Kiritimatiellia bacterium
GCTGGTTTCTTCGCCTTGGCTGGTTTCTTCGCCTTGGCTGGCTGCTTTGCCGTGGCGGGCTTCTTCGCCTTGGCTGGCTTTTTCGCCGTGGCTGGCTTTTTCGCCGTGGCTGGCTTCTTTTTAGTGGTTAAAAGCTTCGCTGTCGTCTTCTTTACTGCCATTCGAATCTCCCGGCTTAATTTCACAGGGGCGGGAAGCTAACATAGCCTGTTGCACGTGTCAACACATGGTGTCACTTGTTGTTCAGAAGGCTTTTTGGCCCTTCCATGTCCAATTTCCTTGTCCGTAGCGAAACACAGGTGCTAGGGTCTCCGTTTTCCAAATCTAACAGGGAAACCGACACATGGAACACGACGACTGGATCGCTATTCTCGATTTCGGGTCGCAGTACAGCCAACTCATCGCCCGCCGAATCCGCGAGCAGAAGGTCTACTCCGAACTATTGCGCTTCGATACCACCGCAGAGGCCCTGCGTTCCCGCAGGCCGGCCGGCATTATTCTCTCCGGTGGCCCCTCGAGCGTCTTCGACGACAACGCCCCACAGTGCGATCCCGCGCTCTTCGACATGGGCATTCCCGTGCTGGGTATCTGCTACGGCATGCAGCTCACGGCCCGCACTCTGGGTGGCGACGTCAGGCCCGGCGAGGTCCGCGAGTATGGCCATGGCACGATCCAGGTTACGGACCACACCTCCATCTTCCGCGACCTACCCGAGGAGATCTCGGTCTGGATGAGCCATGGCGACCAGGTGGCCGCAATCCCCGATGGCTTCACCTCCCTGGCGGAGACGAGCACATGTCCCTATGCCGCCATGGGTAGTGCCGAGCGCCGTATCTACGGATTGCAGTTTCACCCCGAGGTGGTCCACACCCCGCGCGGAGTCGACCTGTTGCGCCACTTCATCTTCGATGCATGCGGCTGCGGCGGCGCGTGGGAGATGGCCCACTTTATCAAGACCAGCGTTGCCGCGATCCGTGAGAAGGTCGGATCCGAGCATGTCGTCCTCGGCCTCAGCGGCGGGGTGGACTCGTCCGTCGTGGCGGCACTGCTCCACAAGGCCATCGGCGACCAACTGCACTGCATTTTCGTGAACAACGGTGTACTGCGCTACAAAGAAACCGAGCAGGTCGAGCACATGTTTGGCAACACGTTCGGAATGGACCTGCATGTCGTCGACGCGGCCGACCTCTTTCTCGGCAAGCTGGCCGGCGTGGAGGATCCGGAAAAGAAACGCAAAATCATCGGCAGCACGTTCATCGATGTGTTCGCCGAAGAGGCGCGCAAGCTGGGCAACGTTCAGTATCTCGCCCAGGGCACGCTCTATCCGGACGTGATTGAGAGCATCTCGCCGATTGGCGGTCCCTCAGCCACGATCAAGAGCCACCACAATGTAGGCGGCCTGCCGGACGACCTGCACTTCGATTTGATCGAGCCGGTACGCGAGCTGTTCAAGGACGAGGTACGCGAGCTGGGACGCGAGCTGGGACTGCCCGACCCCGTGGTCGACCGCCAGCCCTTCCCGGGCCCGGGCCTTGCCGTACGCATCGTGGGCGAAGTCACCGCGGAGCGCGTGGCGCTTCTGCAGCAGGCCGATGTGCGCATTCTCGAGGAACTGGCCACCCTACCCGACCACAAAGATATCTGGCAGTCGTTCGGCGTGCTGCTCCCCATCCAGAGCGTCGGCGTAATGGGCGACAGCCGCACCTACGAGAACGTGCTGGCCGTACGTGCGGTCTCCAGCAGGGACGGGATGACAGCCGACTGGTTCAAAGTGTCGTACGAAGTCCTCGGCCGTATCTCCAACCGCATCATCAACGAGGTCCGCGGCATCAACCGCGTCGTCTACGACATCAGCTCCAAGCCGCCTGCCACGATTGAGTGGGAGTAGGGAAATGCGGAATGCGGAATGACGAATGCTGAATACCCGCCTCCCCATGCCCCATTTCCCATTCCCCTAGATTCCGTGCAGCGGGAAGAGGGTGCGCTTGACTTCGGTGATGATGGCGTCAACGGCGGTGTCGACCTCGTCGCGACGGCCGGCATCTGAAAGGAGGACGCGGTCACGCAGGCCGCCGAACCAGTCGGTGTTTTCCATCATCACACCGCCCATGCCGAGCATGGCGTCCGCGTGGTCGGCGTGATCACCGCAGAGCACACCCCAGCAGAGCGCCCAGGCGCGCACGGTGTGCTCGAGGTGGTAACCGCCTCCGCCCGTGGCCAATATCGGCTTGCCAAGGCCCACGATCGTATCGACGATGTCGGCCGGCGTATTGTTGGTCAGGTGCAGGTGGGCCAGTGGATCGCCCGAGAGCGTATCCATGCCGAGCTCCATGATGATCACATCCGGATCGTAGGCCTTGATCAACGGCAGCGCGGCCCGCTCGAACGCGCGCCGATAGGCCGCGTCATAGGTTCCCACGGGAAGCGGCACGTTTACCGAGTAGCCCATCCCTTCGCCCTCCCCCAGCTCCTGGACAAACCCGGTACCGGGAAAAAGCGTGTGCCCGCTCTCGTGCATGGAAACCGTCATCACGTCCCTGCACCCGTAGAATGCCTTCTGCACACCATCGCCATGATGGACATCTATATCGAAGAAGAGCACGCGTTTCCCGGCCGCGCGGAACGTATTGGCGGCCAACACGAGGTCATTGATATAGCAGAACCCCGACGCCTGTCCCGCGTGGGCGTGGTGCAGACCGCCCGAGGGGTTGAACGCGATCTTGGCTTTCCCATCGATCAACCAGCGCGCGCCCGTCACCGAAGCGCCGGTCGCCAGCGTGAGATAGGACATCATCCCGGGCCAGACGGGACAGTCCGGCGTCCCGAGCCCCATCATTAGCCCCTCGTAGGGGTCCAGATTCCCGGCTGCCGCCGCTTCTATGCCGTTGAGATACTCCGCCGTGTGAAACCCCTCCAAGGCTTCGCGTGTGAGACGCACCGGTGCCACCACTTCGCGGTCGTCGCCGGCCAGGAGCCCCATCGACTCCGCGGTCTCCAGCGCGCGCGTAGCACGGCTTGTGTCAAAAGGACACTGCGGCGGGTAGCCGTTCTCGTTCAGAGCTTCGCTATAGATGAATATGTGTTTGCCGTGCAATCCTCAACCCCTTCTTTCGGCCCGTGCGGAGCGCGGGCCGCCTATGGAAACACCGCCTCCGGCGTCTCGACATCTGGCATCTCCCCCTGCTGCTTCGCTTTGAGAGCGGCTTGATGCACAGACCGTTTGACAAAGAGAATCGCAGGGCCGTCCGCATGAAGCATCTCCCATTCCGGATGCCGGGTCAGGCGACTTGCTATGGGGTTCCCATAGTGCACAAGCACCATGTCGGTGGGATAGGCCGTCAAGATGCGCTCCCATCCCTTATCGGCATACAAACCGGCCAGGTAATCTTCTACGACCTCTTCACTATAGGCAGAACGGAAGCGGCCATCCATAAAGACACGGCACTCGGGATAGAGGTGCCAGGTGCAGTACTCGGCCCAGTCAAAGAAGACAAAGACATTGCCCCTGAGACCGTGTTCTTTCATGAATGCGACAGTACGTAACGGGTAATCGTCCGGCTTGATCTCGACCTGGAGCGGTCTGCTCTTGTTGAACGTTGCCGCCGTGTAGAGCGAGAAAGGAATGAACAGCGTCAATATGACGACCCACATCATACGTGGCAGTCGATCCGCCAGCCGATTGATCACCTCACCAGCCATGCTGTCTACATGCCGACCGGCCGTAAAGCCCACCACGATCGCGAAGAGTGGAATGTTCCGGCGCAGGACGATCGCCGCCACAAGCGAGAGGTATAGCAGCGACGTCCAGACCACGTCTTTGTGTGTGCGAGAGAACGGGTAGGCGCAGCAGACCACGATGGCCAACCCAACAAAGTCAGGATGAACGCTCCAGTGACGAATCGGACTGAACGGAGCCCACTCGCTGAGATACGGACGCGCCGTGCCACCTGACTCAAGAATGAAGCCCCACAGCCGCACACCAAACGGGTTCACAAACGTGGCCATCACGAAGAGAACGACCCCTCCAAACAGCACGAGTGGTACCAGGGGCGTTCGCATCACGTGACGACGGCTGCGCACGACTTCCGCGACGGCATACACCAGCATCACGATGCCGCCGATGAAAAAGGCGCCATGCAGATTGGCCCACAGCAGGCCGAGCAGGGGAAGGACCAGCAGGTGCAGCCAGGCGTGGCGGGGGAACCGCTTCAAGAGCGAGAGAAACACGGCGAGCAGCAGGTAGGTGAAATGATGGGGCCGCACCCCGAACCCGTAGCTCATCGTTGAGATGATCAGCAGCATCAGAAGCATCCGCAGCGCCCCCGAACGGCACTCGCGGCGGAGGGTCCCATGCATGAGCGCCAACACCGTCAGGCCCATGACCATTTTCAGCGCCAGTAGCCCCGGGTTGCCCCACAGCGCCCACGTGTGGCGGAACACGTACTGCGCCAGCCATTCGTGGTTGACCCACGGCCGGTCCGGCTCAGTATAGGAGTACGTGTTCGTGGTGTGAAACTCGTCCGACCCGGGCAGCGCGCGGACAAACCCGACGTTCCCCCACAGGTCCACGTCGGCCTTGTTGTCGGAGAATACCTGGACGGCAAAACATACCACGGCTGCGACAGCAAGCCATGGGACGATGGACGGCAGGCGAGGTAAACGCATGGGCGTCATATCTCCAGGATACGACTCTGCTCGCCCCCGCCATCGTCATCGCCGAGGTAGTGAGTAGTCTTGTATTCGTTGACCGCATTCAGCTTGCGAAGGATCTTGCCCAGTGTCTTGACCGCATCAATGCTGCTGTCAACCAGTTTGGGCACCACCTCGTCGCCGCTGCTGAGTTTCTTCTGGATGATTCCGAGGTTGGCGAGCAGTACGGTAGCCGGCTGGCCCAGGTGGTGGCAGGCGGCCCCAAGACTCTCAAGCATAACGCGGTGCTTCTCGTTCTCACGCTGGGCGCTTTCGGCGGCCTTCCGGTCGCTGATGTCAGCCATCGAGAAAACCACACCGACGATATCCCCGTCGCTGTTCCGGTTACAGACCGCCGACACGGCCACATCAAACTCCCGCCCGTCGCGCGCCGAGGCCAGTAGCTCGCCGGTCCAGTCCTCGCCATCGCCCATGACTGTCCCGATCATCTCGCTGGACTTGTCCACGTCACACAGGAGATCGCGCACATCCATCCCCAACAGCTTCTCGGGGGTCTCGAAACCCCACATACGCGCCACGGCCGGGTTGACATACTCGAGCTTGGCCTCGATGTCTGCCACGGCAATCCCGTTGTAGGCGTTCTGGATGGCGTTGTGCTCGGTGCGCAGCATGGCCTCGGCCTGACGACGCCACGTGATATCGCGCAAGAAGAAACCGAGGTGGGGCTCGCCCAAGTTCAGCCTATTCACGGCAATTTCGGAGGGAAACAGCGTCTCGTTCTTGCGTCGGCAAAAGGCCTGGATCAACGTGTAGCGTTCATCTTCCAAGTTGTCGCAAAGCGTCCTGATCAGCGACTCATCCGCGCCGGAAATAATACTGAAGACCGTCATCCCTGTCAGTTCCGCGCGTTTGTAGAGCAAGAATTCGATCGCCCGGGCATTGGCATCAACGATGTTGCCCTTGAGGTCGCAGATCAGCGCGGCGTCATAAATGCTTTGCAGCAGCTCATTGTAGCGGGAGTCGGAGCTCAACTGGGCCGTCTGTGCCTTGGTGCGCCGCATCCGGGTCGGGGAGGTGATAACCATGCGCCGCTTTTTGCCCACATGGGGCTTCTCGGGCACATCAGGAATCAGGTCGATCCGCATCGTCTGGGCCAACTTCTCTCTATCCGGCACGCGTCACCTCTTCGTTTAATTCGTGGCTACAAAACCTCACGCCGCTACACCAATACGTTGCGCTAATTATCCATAATCCCTGCCGTACGGTCAAGCACATGGGGAGGGACAGCAGCAATTCTCCTTTTGGAACTATTCGTCCCTTGTCTGAGCTGTCATTCCGAGCGAAGTCGAGGAATCTCCGGTTTTTCCTATGATCTGGAGATCCCTCGGCAAGTTCCTCGGGATGACAAAACGGCTTGAAGTCGTCCCATAATGAGAACTGCTGGAGGGAGAGTGATCAGCGATCACTCTCCCGATTGACACGCCCCCCCCCCTATGATAGAGCTAGATCGCATTATTAACGCGGGAGTTTGTTATGTTTTCGGGAGCTTACACAGCGCTGGTCACGCCCTTCAATCGCGATGGGAGTATCGATTTTGGGAAGTTTGCCGCGCTGATCGAACGACAAGCCGAGGCCGGTATTGACGGCATCGTTCCGGTCGGCACCACGGGCGAGTCGCCCACGCTGAGTTTTGCGGAACACGAGCAGGTCGTGGCGGCAGCCATTGAAGCCGCGGCGGGCCGCATGCAGGTGATCGCCGGGACCGGCTCCAATGCCACCAGCGAGGCGGTCAAGCTGACCCGCCACGCCAGGGAAGCCGGAGCCACAGCGACACTCCAAGTGACACCTTACTACAATAAGCCCACCCAGGAGGGGCTCTACCGACACTTCTCCGAGGTGGCGACCATCGGACTGCCCGTGGTGCTCTACAACGTGCCCGGCCGGACCGGCCGCGAAATTGCCATCGACACCGTTGTGCGCCTCTCGAGCGTACCCAACATTGCCTGCGTCAAGGAGGCAGGCGGCAGCGTTGACCGCGTCAGTGCCATCCTGAACCAGTGCGATATCTGCGTGCTCTCCGGAGACGACCCGCTCACGCTACCCATGATGTCCGTCGGCGCCGCCGGCGTCATCAGCGTGGCCTCAAACGTGGTCCCCGAGGCCGTCGTCCGCCTGACCCACCTCGCAAGTGAAGGCAACTGGGACGAGGCGCGTGCCGTCCACCGGCAATACTACCGGCTCTTCTGCGACTGCTTCCTCGATACGAACCCGCTTCCCATCAAGGCCGCCATGGCGATGGCCGGGCTCATGGACGAGAGTTACCGCCTGCCCCTCTGCCCCATGGACGACACCCTCAAGCAGCGCCTGCGCCAGACCCTGGCCGCTGTGGGAGTAGAACGGGCATGACATCGATCGCCATCATAGGTGCAGGCGGACGCATGGGCCAGGCCATTGTGCGACGTGCGGGGCAAACCCCCGGCGCCACGATCGCCGCGGCCATTGAACAGGTCGGCCACGCCGCCATCGGCCGCGACGCGGGCGAACTCGCCGGTATCGACGCCATCGGCGTGGCGATCACCGACCAGCTCGACGCGCTCAGCGCAGCCGATGCCGTCATCGACTTCACCTTCCACACCGCCGTCCCCACCCATGTGCGTGCCGCACAGGAAGCCGACAAGGCCTTCATCCTCGGTACAACCGGGCTGACCGACGAGGAAGCCGCCACGGTTCACGCCGCCGCCAAGACCATCCCCGTCGTGTCGGCACCCAACATGAGCCTGGGCATGAACCTGCTCTTCGCCATGGTCAAGCAGGCCGCCGCGGGACTCAACGAGACCTATGACATCGAGATCATCGAAGCCCACCACCGCCACAAGCAGGATGCGCCCAGTGGCACAGCCCTCGGCCTGGCCGAGAACGCCGCGGCAGGGCGTGGGGTCGAGCTTGCCGAGGTGGCCGACTATGGCCGACACGGCATGACCGGCGAACGGGTACCGGGGCGCATCGGCATCCACGCCATCCGCGCGGGCGACATCGTGGGCGACCACACCGTGATCTTCGCAACCGAGGGTGAGCGACTCGAACTGACGCACCGCGCCAGCAGTCGCGACACCTTCTCGGTGGGCGCCGTCAAAGCCGCCCTCTGGGCCGTCGGCAAGCCCGCCGGCCTCTACAACATGCAGGATGTCCTGGGTATAGCGCCCACCGGGGGGTAACCGGTCATGCCATCGAGCACACCCCAACATCATTCGGCCCTGAACATGACGCGTGGTCCACTTGAGTACGCCATCAGCATGGGCACCAATCTCGGCGACCGCCAGGCCAACATGCAGGCCGCACGCGACCGGCTCAAGCACGATCCCGACTTCACATTCCTGGCGCAGTCCCCCCTCTATGACACGGAACCGGTCGGCGTATCCGCCCCTTACCATGAGCTCACGTTCCTCAATGCCGTGATCGTCGTCGAGACCCGGATTGCCCCGCACAGCCTGCTGCACCACCTGCGCGCCATCGAACACGACATGGGCCGCCAGCGCGGGGGCGACCGCAACGCACCACGCCCGATAGACCTGGATATCCTCTACGCCGGGGACATCGCCGTCTCCTCGCCCGACCTGATCCTCCCCCACCCCCGCTGGCAGGATCGCCGTTTTGTCGTGCAGCCCCTCGCCGACGTACGCCCCCAGCATGTACTCCCCGACGACCCCCGCTGCGTGGCCGACGTCCTTTCCGCTTTACCCGCAGAACCAAAAGTGATTCTGTTTGCTGAGGAGTGGTAGTGAGGAAGGCTATAGGCTGTAGGCTGTAGGCTGTAGGAGATCTACGGACATGAAGTGGACAACCGCCAAGATTCGCGCCGCCAAG
>JAOZSS010000046.1:12732-13776 GCA_029939545.1 Kiritimatiellia bacterium
ATTGGAGGAATGGAATGTTGGGAATACGGACCTGTCACAGACCATCCCCCCGCCCTTCCGTCCTTTCCCTGTCCCATTATCCCACTATTCCATCATTCCACCATTCCACCATTCCCCTATTCTCGCAATCACCCCTGCAGGTGACCCCATGAAGTGGACAACCGCCAAAATTCGCGCCACCAAGGGGCAGCAGAAACTCGCCTGCCTGACCGCCTATGACTACGCCACGGCCACCCTGATCGACAGCGCGGAGGTGCCACTAGTGCTGGTGGGCGACTCCCTCGCCATGACCATGCTCGGCTACGCCACCACGCTGCCGGTCACCATGGATCAGATGCTCCACCACACTACAGCGGTCGTGCGCGGCGTGACCGATGCGCTAGTGATTGCCGACATGCCTTTTCTTTCCTACCAGGTATCGATCGAGCAGGGCCTGACCAATGCGGGCCGTTTTCTCAAGGAAGCCGGAGCCGACGCGGTCAAGATCGAGGGCGGCGCCTTTCGCGCACCGTTGATCGAAACCCTGAAGCAGAACGGTATACCCGTGATGGGTCACATCGGACTCACGCCGCAGAGCGTCAAAGAGTTCGGCGGCTATAAAGTGCAGGGACGCGAACAGGAGCGCGAAGCCGAACTGCTGGCGGATGCCGCCGCACTGGAGGCCGCCGGCTGTTTCTCAATCGTGCTCGAATGCATCCCCGAAACACTCGGCCATCAGATCACCGACGCCGTCGGCATTCCCACCATCGGCATCGGCGCCGGACGCCACTGCGACGGACAGGTCCTCGTCACGCACGACATGCTCGGCCTGCACAGCAACGTCGCCCCCACCTTCGTGAAACGCTACGCCGAGCTTGGCGATGCCATGAAGCAAGCCTTTGCCGCCTACAAGCAGGACGTCGAAGCAGGCACCTTCCCCAGCGAAGCACACACCTACTATATAGCCTAGATCGTTCGCATGCCATGAGGTCTCCACCCCGCTTGCCGGGGTGGGTGTAACCGGTCTTCCGCTCTCACTCATGCGACTAAGCGCCCCCCATTTTC
>JAOZSS010000217.1 GCA_029939545.1 Kiritimatiellia bacterium
GATTGAAACGGCCCACAGTACAAGGACAAGCAAGGAAAGACGGTCGCCCCCTTCGCGGGGGCGTGGATTGAAACTCCACGATGAGCGTGCACTGATAGTCGAGCGGGTGTCGCCCCCTTCGCGGGGGCGTGGATTGAAACGAGGCGGTTGACCGTGCAGCGCACAAGCGTCGCGTCGCCCCCTTCGCGGGGGCGTGGATTGAAACCGACCGCTATCTTACATGGCAACCGGCAATCACGTCGCCCCCTTCGCGGGGGCGTGGATTGAAACCCTCTGTGGCGGTGGCAATACGGTCGAGTCCGGCGAGTCGCCCCCTTCGCGGGGGCGTGGATTGAAACCGGTAAGGTTTGGCGCTCACTTGCCCTGAACAGTGATAACGATCTGGCGGTTGCGTGGCTTGATGTCGCATTCGAGGTGGAAGATCTGCTGCCAGGTACCGAGGACGGGGCGTCCCTCTGAGACGGGTACCGTCACCTCGGGTCCCATCAATGTGGCTTGCAGGTGGGAGTGGCCGTTGCCGTCGTGCCAGGCTTGCTCGTGACCGTAGTCGCGGCTGGGCGGGATCATGCGGTCGAGCAGCGCTGGGACATCGCGTTCAAGGCCGGGCTCGTATTCAACCGTGCCGATGCTGGCCGTGCTGCCGATATTGAAGATGTGGACTGTGCCGGTGGTAACAGCTGACTGAGTCACGATGCGGGCGACGTCGTCGGTGATGTCGTGCATCTCCCCGTGGCGTGAGGTTGGGAGTGTGATGATGTCCTGGTGTACCATGGTGTCGTCCTATACGGCGCCGCTCTGTACCAGCTCGGCGAAGCGTCCGAAGCTGCGGTCGTAGGTTTTCTCAACGTCGTCCGGAAAACAGCAGGCCGGCAGTTGGCGCATCCCCAGGTGATAGCTCAGGCAGTCGCAGCAGGTGCCCTTCTTTGAGCAGCCGCCATAGCTGCAGTTACAGTTCTGAAGATTCCGTTCCTTCTTACACTCCATGACTGTTGCCTCCCCTTGATCTGTTGCAGGTCGTACCGAGCGTAGTCAGGGGCCATTGAGCTGTCAATATCGGGGGTTTGTTTTCCAGGGCGGTAAGTCATAAGATGGTGCCATGCAGATCGAAGCACTTCGAGCCGGGGATAACTTTGTATACGTACTGGTTGATGGTGGGCGCGCGGTGGTGGTGGACCCCGGTGTAGCGGGACCGGTGGTGTCGTACCTGGACGAAGGCGAGTTGACGCTGGACTTGATTCTGCTGACGCATTACCACGGCGACCACACCGGCGGATGCACGATGTTACGGCGGACGGGGTGTAATGTGGTGGGCCCGGCGGGTGGATTCGTGGATCTGGATCGCACCGTTGCGGATGGGGAGACGATGGAGTTCGCCGGTACAGCGATCGAGGTGCTGGGGGTGCCGGGTCATACTGCCCACGATGTGGCCTACTACCTGTCGGAGGCGAAAGCCCTGTTCACAGGCGATCTGCTCTTTGCCTGCGGATGCGGCCGACTGTTCTCACATGACGCGGAACAGATGTGGACGTCGCTCTGCCGTCTCCGCAGCCTGCCCGACGATACGCGTGTCTATGGCGGCCATGACTACACGCTCGAGAATCTCGAGTTTGCCGCTCACCTGGAACCGGACAACGTGGCTGTCCGCGAGCGGCTGGATTGCTTCCGCGCCGATCCTGAGGATGAGATACCCACTACGCTTGGCGAAGAAAAAAGCACCAATCCCTTCCTGCGCTGCGATACGGAGGCCGTCGCTGCTGCCGTGAACATGTCCGGCCATCCCGCCGCGGAGGTCTTCGCCGCCGTGCGGGCCATGAAAGATCGCTGGTAGCGTGGTGAACGATGCTCACACCGGGATCGGGTGATCCGGCTGCGCGATGTCGTAGAACGCGAGGGTGTCGGTCGTGGTGTCGAGAATGGCGACGGTAGGGACCGCGGGGTGACGCGGACCGGTGATGGCGCCGGGACAGATGACGCGGACGTCGCCGATGCGCTCGTCGCGCGCCCGGTGCGTGTGGCCGTGGCAGACGTAGGGAAAGCGCTGTCCGCGGATCAGCTCATCCAGCAACCCTTCGTTGTCACCATGTGTCGCTACGAGATACTTGTCGTCTCCCAGCGGCACTTCCACCGTGCTATACCAGTAGGTGATTGAGGTCCCCTGTGACAGGGCCTCCAGTTCGTGTTGGAGATGGCAGTCCATGTTGCCAGCAACAAGCCAACTGGGGATGCCGGTGGATTCCAGGAGGCGCAGGCTCTTGGTGCAGCCGATATCACCGCAATGAACCACGGCCTCCACCCCCCGAATGGCCAGCAGTTCCAATGCGGCACGCAATCGGCGCGTCTTCCCATGTGAATCGCTTAGTAACCCGATACGCACGACCTAATCTCCTAATGTAGAAATACAAAGGTAAACGGATTGCGCCCGTCAAACAAGTACAGGCTGAGCTGGGGATGCTCGGCTATGCGCGCAAAATCAGGTGTCAGGTGCGAGGTGTTCGATGATAGAGTGGTGTTGAGGTATGTACCCGGAAGAGGAGGAAGCAGCTTGAAACCAACCATCAGGATTGCGGCAGCGCAAACGCCGAATGGCTCAGAGATGGTGCTCTACCGGCACGACGAGAGTTTCCTGATTCGGGTCGATGGCGAGGTCCTGATGCACAGTCGGCAGCATGAATCCGAACTGGAGCTGGCTCGCCTGGGCTGCGCCCATATCGCGGACGAACCCGAGACGGCCGTGCTGATCGGTGGGCTGGGTCTCGGCTATACGCTGCGCCAGTGCCTCGACATCGTCAAAAAAGATGCCAGGGTCACGCTGTGTGAGCTGATGCCCGCCGTGGTCGAGTGGAACCGGGAGCACCTGGGGGTGTTGGCTGGCTATCCGCTTTCGGACAAGCGGGTGCGCGTGAAGCAGACTGACGTCGTGGATCATTTGGCGCGCCACAAGGGTGCCTTCGACGCGATCCTGCTGGACGTGGACAACGGACCCAGCGCCATGACCGACGCGGCCAACAGTCGCCTCTATGGTCCGCAGGGAATCCGCATCTGTTGCCGCGCATTGAAAGCCAGGGGGTGCCTGGCGGTATGGTCGGCGGAGCCGAGCAAACCCTATGAACAGGCACTGGTACGTGCCGGACTGGCCGTGCGGCGTTACCGCGTAGCTGCCTATAAAGGCGGCAAGGCGCAATCCCGTTTCATCTGGGTGGCCTCACACGATGCCGCGCAGCTGCCGCCGGGCGGGGGCGAACCCAAACCGCCGCCCGTGAAAAGGCGGCGGCGTTAGAGCACTCTCTATGCGGGCTGACTAGTAGAGCGTTTCCATAATAATGTTGCAATGTAGATTCGTTTGTCGCATCCTCTCCTTGGTCATTAAGCCAAAGGAGGGCACATGCCGTTTCAATCGCGACGAGCACCGTTGAAACTTGACGGGGGCACAAGAGTGAAGCTGGAGCAGATTAGTCGATCGAGAACAGAGCCGCATCATCGGGTGCAGAGGGCCAGCATGATGTTGGAGTATGCGTCCGGGGAGAGTGTCTCGGGAATAGCTCGTGCACTGACGACGAATCGACCGCGCGTTGAGCGCTGCTTGGACAAGGCGCTGCAAATGGGACCTCTCGCCGCGCTGTCTGATATGCCTCGTCAAGGGCGTCCGGCGAAGATTACCGACGAAGCTAAAGCGTGGGTCATCTCGTTGGC
>JAOZSS010000047.1 GCA_029939545.1 Kiritimatiellia bacterium
CTGTTTTCTATGTTTTTCCTCTCTCAGGCAGGAGCGGAAGACCGGTTACACCCTCCTGTGGACGTCCGCAACCACAACGGGAGCGTCCTCGGCGCTTGCCCTTTGCTCTAGCCCTGCGGGGAGCGTCTCCACAAACCCACGTATCTCATCACGTACGCGGCGATAGTGGTTGAGTGCCTCCTCTTCCGTCGCGGCAGTTTTCGCCAAACTCGGGGGATCGTCGAAACCGACGTGAATCACTTTCGCTTTGCCCGGAAACATGGGGCAACTCTCGTGTGCGTGCCCGCATACCGTGACCACATAATCAAATTCTACGGCCATCAAGTCGTCGACCAATTCGGATCGGTGGCCGGAGATGTCGACCCCCACTTCAGCCATCACCTTGACCGCATTCGGATTCAGCCCGTGCGTCTCAATCCCCGCTGAATAGGCGTCGATCGCATCGCCCTTGAGCGCTCGCGCCCAACCCTCCGCCATCTGACTTCGGCATGAATTGCCGGTACAGAGAAACAGCACCTTCAGTTTCGGCGTCATGGCATTTCTGAGAGCATCCGCGATCAACGCCTCTGGTGGCACGGGTTCACCATTCGGATAGACCCGGCAGCCAAAGCACGGCAAGTCGGAACGGCGACCGGGCTCAATATCGAGGCCGTTGATCTGGATAGAGGGAGATCCTATGAAGCCTTCACGTTCTGCTGCCGCCTCATCCGGCACATCGACCATGTCAATGGGACATTCAACCCTCTCCGCAACCATGACTTCCCGGAGGCGAGCCAGCGTGGGCTCGATCCCCGGGCAACCTTCAAATGACAGGAAGCGGATGTTCAGTTCTTGCATCATGTCTTTCGGCATAGTTCCTCCAAGTCGGCTGCACGAATAACCTTCAATTGTTTGTCGTCTGCACTAATCGCGTCGCTGTCGGCCAGTGCCCGGAAGGTCTCTTTCGTCATACGTACTGCTACATCCATCCCCCGCCTCCGTGGCAAACGGTAGTACACCCACCGCCCTTCCTTGCGACTCTCAACAAGCTCAGCCTGATTCAGAACTGAAAGGTGTTGGGAGACGGTTGACGGGGCGAGTCCAAGCAACTCGATGAGTTGACACACGCACAACTCCCCGTCGCGCAATGCGCACAGTATCCGCACCCGATTGGGGTCGGACAACGCTTTGGTTATCGCAAGATACTTCTTCATTTGAGCCTCTTCATTATTCGTCAGTTCGCCGCATAACGAAATGCAACGTACGCTTTCCGTTCGTGTCAGTCAAGTCTCCCGAGGATGTTTCACGCCGTATAGATCATGTACAGGCCGCCCAGCAGGACGAGGGCACCGCAGACCTTCTTGAGGATGTCTGTCCCTTTGGATTTCTCATTCCAGTTCAGGTAGTGCTGAACGACCTCGGTAAATGTTCCGGCGAAGACAATCACGGAGCAATGCCCCACGCCGTAGAGCACGAGCAGCAGGATGCCGTAAGGGAGATTCGTCGCAGCAAGCCGGAATGTGACGGCCAACATGGGGGCCATGTAAGCGAATGTGCAGGGGCCAAGGGCAATGCCGAATACGAGACCCAGTATGAACGCAGCGAGCACCCCCCTGCGCTTCATCTTCACTTGCCCAGGTCCCGAGAGCGGCATGGAAATCACACCCAGAAGATGCAGCCCTACTATGAAGAAGACGGCGGCGACGAAGTAGTTTCCGAACCGGCCCACGTCACCCATCATTCGTCCGGCAGCGGCGGTGACTAGTCCTACCAGTCCAATGGTGACCAGTATTCCGACCGAAAACAGGATCGAGATCACGAAGGCTCTGCGCGTCGATATCCGCCCTTGCTTGTCAATGAACCCGACGATCAGTGGAATGCTTGCCAGATGGCACGGACTGAGAACTATGCTCAGGACACCCCACACGAGTGCAGCACACCCGGCGAGGAGGGGGGTTCCTTCGACGGCCTGCGTGAGCGTTGTGAAGAGCGTTTCCATCGTTTCGACTACTCCTCTGGCTCCGTTGGCACGGCGACATCGTATTCTTTCCACTTGGCCAGAATATCTTCTTTGCCGAAGAACCCTTCATGCCGGAATAGCTCTTTCCCAGCCCCATCGTAGAATATTTGCGTGGGGATCATTCGGACTCCGTATTGCTCCCCCGCCTTCGGGTTCTCCCACACGTCAATGAACTCGACCGAAAACGTGCCCGCATACTCCTTCTTCAGTTCCTCAAGAATTGGAGCCATCATCTTGCATGGGATACACTTCCCGGCCCCGAGATCCACAAGGCGCGGGAGTGTCTCGGTCCTCGTGGATTCCTGTGCCTCATTCGTGGCGATTACTGCCAGTTGCACCGGGGCTGTCTCCGGTGGTGGTTCCGCTTCCGGTTTCCCTCGTTTCATGAACAAAACAGCCCCGACGGCGCATACGAGTAGCACTACAACAATCATCCGACGTGTTTTGTTCACTCGGCTTCTCCTTTTATCATCTCGCGTCCCCTGGCAACGACCGTCTCGATGCTCGTATCGTTGATCGGTGTGCACACGTTGCTATCTTGCCCGTTCATTGTTGCGTCCCCTCTGTTGTTTGGCTACTGAAGCCACGGTTTGATTTGCTCTGCACTCACAACTTTGCCGCTGACCTTCACTTGCCCATCCACAGCAATGCCAGGGGTCATCATGATGCCGAACTTCATGATGTCATTGATGTCCGTCACTTTCTCCAGCTCATATTCAATCCCGAGTTCTTTGGCCGCCTGTTCGGCATTGGCCGCCTGTTGTTTGCACTTCGGGCAGCCAGTGCCCAGTATCTCTATCTTTCTCATGGGACGTTTTCTCCTTATGCGAATGCTCCAAACAAAAGTCCGCTGATCGTCGCCATGACCACAACCAGCAGAACGAACACAACCGTCTTTTTCGTTCCCATCACGCTGCGGATCACAAGCATGTTGGGAAGGCTGAGCGCTGGCCCCGCCAGCAGGAGGGCCAAGGCTGGGCCTTGCCCCATGCCATTACTGATGAGACCTTGCAGAATCGGGACTTCAGTCAACGTCGCGAAATACATGAAGGCCCCGACAACAGATGCAAAGAGGTTGGCCCACAGCGAATTGCCGCCCACCAACTTTCCTACCCAGCCCGCCGGAATCAATCCGCCGTCTGTGCTTTCCGGGCTTCCTAGAAGCAATCCCGCCACGATCACGCCGCCGAACAGCAGCGGCAGAATCTGCTTGGCGAACCCCCAGGACGAACTGAACCACTCGCCAGCCTCGTTCTTGTTCGTGCTGGTGATCGTGGAGAGCCCAATCACGCCTGCTGCAAACGGAATCATCGGAGCCTTTGGGAAGAGTAAAGCGAGGATAACGGCCGGAAGCCCTGCCAGAAGCATCTTCCACCATTTCATCTCAAACCAGACAACCAGGATCACGGCCAGCGCCACCGAGAAGAGTGATGTCACAACCCACTTGGCCGAGTAGATTGCATGCCACAGCCCCGTGTCATGCATCGGCTTGCCCCAGTTGGCAAAGACCAGAATAGCGACCATGGTGAAGAAATAGATGGCGTTCTGCCACAGCGGACGCTTCACCTCCGCGTCCGGCATTGCCATCTGCGCTGCGGCTTTCTGCTCCTCTTCCTTGCGGAAAATGAGATGCATCATCAGCCCAATGACAACACTGAACACAATGGCGCCGACAGCGCGAGCGATTCCAAGCTTCACGCCCAACACCCGGGCAGTCAGGGCAATAGCCAGCACATTGATAGCCGGTCCCGAATACAGGAACGCGGTGGCCGGTCCGAGCCCGGCACCCATTCGATATATCCCAGCGAAGAGGGGGAGCACCGTGCAGGAACACACGGCCAGAATGGTTCCAGAGACCGAGGCAACGCCATAGGCCAGTACCTTGTTGGCTTTCGCGCCGAGGTACTTCATGACCGAAGCCTGGCTCACGAAGACCGCGATCGCCCCTGCGATGAAGAACGCAGGTATCAAGCATAGAAGGACATGCTCCTGTGCATACCACTTGACCAGATGCAACGACTCAAGAATTGCCCTGTCGAACCGAGCCTTGCCAACCGGCAGATAGAAACACGCCAGAAAGGCGCCGACAATCAGCGCCAACTTCTTCCACTCATTCTTCCATTGAACCATTCTTCATTCTCCTGTGGTGATTAGCCCATATGACCAAGTAACAACCAAAAAAAGGGGGAGCCAGAGTCACCTCAAGACTGACTTCGCTCTTCCAACGCCCGATCCACGCAATGCAAGAACTCAACCGCGCAACGCAGTCGCAACGCATAGAACATCTGCTTCCCGCGCTTGTCAGCGTCAACAAGTCCGGCATGCCGCAGCACCGTCAGATGCTTCGACACCGTCGACATGTCCGACCCCACAATCTCCTGCAACTCACACACGCAGAGCTCTCCGTCTCCAAGAGCAACTACCATTGCAAGACGTGCGGGATGCCCGAGGGCCTTAAATATCTCTGCTCTCGCCTTCATTCTAATATCTTTCTGGGCTGTCATGGTGGGTACTGTACATGACGCTGGGTCATTTGGTCAAGTGGCAAAATATACGCATCTCCCGGCTTCAGCAGAACAGGCACACTGGCCTGTTGCGCGATTTCAGCCGCCGTATTTCCACGTCGTACCGTTTTGCCAAGACCCAACCGCATTCCCGCATGCCAGCCGTGTTTCCCGGAAGAACCCCGGCGGACGCTCTCGTGCCCACCGACCGCGCGCGCTTCGCAAGCTTGCTCGCGCTGGGGTCGTCCTGAGTTTCGCCGTGGAACGGCTCACTCACGGGTGTAACCGGTCTTCCGCTCTCACTCATGCGACTAAGTGTTCCAAGACTCCACCATTCAACTGCTGATTCAGAAACACTGCCCTACCACATGTAGATACCGGTTGAGTCAATCAGCCACCCTGTTTTCTATGTTTTTCCTCTCTCAGGCAGGAGCGGAAGACCGGTTACACCCGTCACTCACGACTCCGCGGAATGGTAAGAGGCGGCAGATCTTACTGCTCTTCGTCGGGTGAACTAAGATTCATCCTTCGTCATTTCGAGTGCGCGCTGCGGAACTTATCAGCGGGATCACTGCAAGCCCGGCCAGAATGGCAACCGCTGTTGCCACAAGAGCGGCGGCTCCCGTCTGACCGACACCAAAAAGTTCCTGCGTGATTTCCGTGAGGGTGCCATGACCCAAGTCCACAAGACCCCACACGCCAACCATCACACACGGAAGCATGCAGAGCACGCACAGTGAGAGCCGGAACAGTCTTCGGCTGATTCGCTTCTTTGTGCTCTGTCGCTGCATTCTTGCCGCCACTCAGAATTTACGTAATATCGTCAACGGGCATGGAGAATGCTTTTACACCTTCATTGCCAAGTGTCTGGCGCAATTCTCGGACACCATCCATGATCGCACCCGCCTTCTGGTCCTCGACGCAGATCATGAGGATGTTGTTTGCTTTGGGCCATACATGCGTGAGGAGATGCGGTTCGCTGTGCTGGCCCCAGCCGAGAACTCCTGTCCACTTCGTGTATTCGGCCTGGACCTTGGTTTTGAGCATTGCCATCGCTTCTTCATCAACGGCTTCGCTATAAACGATCATGATCATCTTCATGGTTTTGCCTCCGGCGTATCATCTGCGGTGGGGCGCTGTCTGCGGGTACACAGGTCGTAGAGAATGGGCATCACGATCAGCGTGAGCAGTCCGGAAACGAGAATGCCGCCAACGGCTGCAATGCCGACGCTATTCCGCAATTCCGCGCCGATGCCGCGCCCCAGCGCAAGAGGCAGCATACCAAGCACGGCGGCCAACGTAATCATGATGATGGGCCGGAAACGTTCACAGGCGGCCGTGATCATCGCTTTATGATGAGGAATACCTTCAGCTACATGCACGTTGAACTGGTCCATGATCAGGATGGCGTTGTTCACCACGATACCAATCATCATGACTGTGCCCATCATGACAAACATGTCGAGACTCGCGCCAGCGAGGCCGAGAGCCCAGAGCATGCCGATCAGGCCGAGGGGAAGCGTCACAAGGATCAATGCCGGTTGCCGGAACGATTCCAGAATGGCCGCCAAAGCTAATACCACCAGTACAATGCCGATGAGTCCGGCTTCGCCCATCGCGACCTGGGCCTCTCCCATGATCTCAGCCATTCGGGCAAACTTCAGGCGGTAGCCAGGAGGCAGATTCCCTTCCTCCTTCATGGCGGTTTCAATCTTCTGGATCGCTGTACCCAACGGTAGATCGGCATCCAAGTTTGAAAACAACTTGGAGACGCGCTGCTTATCCACACGGGTAATCTGGATGGGAGCGACGCCGGGCTCTACGCGCGCCAGTCCTGTGAGTGGAATGGGGTATCCGGGAGCGCCGGGAAGCTGGAACTGCTCCACCTGCTCGTTCCCTGGCACTTCATCCAGTTTTACGACAATGTCATACGTCCGGCCGCTTTGCTTGAACGTGCCGGCATCCATCCCTTCCACGTTCGCACGCAGATTCATACCTAAGGCGGTGGCTGGAATCCCCAGGTCGGCAAGGACCGGTCGGTTCGGGAGTATACGTATCTCCGGCTTGCCTGATCGCACCGTCGTATCGACGTCCTGAAAACCGGGCATGTTGGCGGTCAGCTTCTTTGCCCGAAGGGCCACTTGATCCAGCGTTGCGAGATCCTCACCGCTGATTTCCAACTCCACCGGCATGCTTTGCCCGCCCATCGGTGTGGCAATGGACACGGTCACAATTGCTCCGGGAAACGTATGCGTACGTTCACGAATCATAGCCAAAAGCTCATTCATGGTTTGGCTGCGCTCCGTACGTTCTGAAAATCGCAGGAGAAGCTGGCCTAAATGCACGCCTTCGGAAGACTGGCCAATCACACCCTCCACCTTACCGACCATGGCCAGAACGTGCCGCAACTCCGGGAGATCCGAAAGGCGTTCCTCCGCTTGGCGGACGCGTGCCTTGGTCTGCTCAAGGCTGCTTCGTGTAGGAAATTCGAGTTTGACGTATACTTCGCCCTTGTCCATGTCGGGGAAGAACCCAAAACCCAAATTGCCACCCACCCAGAACGAATGCAGCAGCATACCCAGTACACCGACGATCACCAGAATCGCAGCCCAGCGATGCCGTTCATTGAATTGAAGAGTCCGGCGATACACACTCAGCAAGCGTCCGAAACCACGGTTCCATCCGGTCTCCATTCTGTGCAACAGCCCCCCGGCTTGCGGGTTACGCGGCTTCAGAAGCAACGAGCAGAGCATCGGAGTCAAGCTGAACGAGAGGAACAGGGACACCACGGTCATGATGAACATCGTCCAGGCGATCGGCCTGAAGAACACGCCCATAAGGCTACCCATCGCCGCTAGAGGGAAGAGCACAACCATATTGGTTCCGGCACTGGCGAGCACGGCGACAAATGCCTCCTTTGCACCCAATCGGGCTGCCTCTTTGGGATCGCCCGTTTCGTCAAGATGTTTCACAATGGCTTCCAGCACGACAATGGAGTTCGTGACCAGAACACCGACTGACATGCCGATGGCTATGAGCGTGGATACGTTGAGTGTGAATTCGCTCATGTGCATGAAGAAGAGGCCAATGACGATTGTCAGGGGCATGGTGATGGACACAACCAGCAAGGCACGCAGATTGTACAGGAAGAGAAAGAGTATCGCGGCAGTCATGGCGACGCCTTGGAGCACATTGATCCATGCGCTCCAGTTCGTGGCTTCGATGAACGTCCCGTCGTCCGTGATCCATATCAGTTCCATTCCCCCCGGCAATCGGTCTCGAAGTGTGTCCACCGCCGTGCGGATCCGCTTTGCAACGGCAGCCGCGTTGGCGTCCGCCTTCTTGACTATGCGGATGGCGACGCAGGGATGGCCATCAACGGCGGCGACCTGACGTAACTCGTCGCTGTCAAGTTCGACCCTCCCGACATCACGAATGTAGCATCGGCGTCCGCCTGCTCCGGTCAGTTCAAGATTCTCGATGCGGGAGAACTCAGCATAGTCAGCGTCAAACTTGATGCTGTGCTCGATACCGTCGCCACGGATGCGCCCGACAGGGATCAAACGCACACCAGCTTGGATGGCCTGCACGACCTGCATTGATGAAAGTCCATGCGCCGCCAGTTGTCCACGGTCCAGTGTGACATGTACTTCGCGCTCGGAGCCGCCAATCAGTTCGACATCCGCCACGCCACGCAGGATGGAAAGGCTGTCGCGCAACGCATTGTCAGCATAGTCATACAGGTCGTCGAGCGGTGCCTGTCCTGTCAGTGCCAGCGTTACGACAGGCTTCGCGTTCACGTCAAACTTCTGGATCATTGGATCTTCGATGCCCATGGGGAAGTCGGAACGTACAAGGTCGAGCTTCTCCCGCACATCAGTTGCCGCAACATCGACGTCTACTCCGATTTCGAACTCGAGCATTGTCTGGCACATGTTGTCCATACACACGGACGAGATATGCTTCAGTCCGTCAATCGTCCCTACCGAGTCCTCAATACGTTTCGCAACATCTGTTTCAATTTCAGCGGGTCCAGCGCCTGGATAGATCGTGACGATTGTGATGAAGGGAAGGTCCGATCTGGGCATCAGTTCCAGCCCCATCTTGCTACCCGCATTCAAACCAAGGAAGGCCAGCCCGATAATCAGGCATGACATGGCGATGGGGCGTTTGATGGCTGCGTTAGAAAGAAACACGGCTATCCTCCACCAGGCTGACGGCATCGCCGTCGTTCGCCAGATCCTGCCCCTGCACAATGATCTGAGGACTATTAGCGGGGAGTCCATCCAGAATCTCGATGAGTCCATCATTCTTGATTCCGGTTCTTACGGCCATTTGGACCGCTTTGCCATTCTGCACGGCGAGAATGATCTGCTGACCGTTCCGCACAAGCACTGCATTGACCGGCACACCCCGTCCGGAATGACGATCAATCACGATCTCAATGTCAGCAAGCATACCGGCAACTACTCCCGCCGGAGGTGACGCAAGCCGGGCCTTCACCTCGAACGTACGAAAGCGTTCATCAACAGTTGGGGCGCGGTAGGAAATGGGGATTTCCCCAAGGTCCACCCCGTTGACGCGTACACGCACCTGTGATTGAGTCGGTGTGATCTGGCGATAGTATTGTGCCGGGGCAAACCCCGACACTTCGATTGAAGATGGATCGTCAATGCGAAACACAGGATTGCCGCTCTGCACCATCTCTCCCAATTCATGGTGCCTCAGACTAATCACGCCATCAATCGGTGCTCGGATTGTGGCGTCAGCCAGGTCCCGCTTCGCGATGGCAAGAACGGACTCAGCCTGCTTGACCCGAGTCTCGGACAGTTGTACCTGTGCAGTGGCAACTTTATGCCCGGCAGCAGCGGCAGTCATCCCCGTTTCAGCCTCCTCAAGGCGATGTACGGTCACGGCGTTATCGTCGGCTAGCTGACGGAAGCGCCTTAGGTCTCTCTCTGTCTGGCTCAGGTCAGAGGCGGCACGCTCTGCGGCGGCAAGGCTCACATCCAAGGCGCTCTTCGCCACGTCTACGTCGTGCCGTCGAGTCTCGACCATTCGTATTAGTTTCTCTGCGTCGAGTTGACACAGGGCTTGCCCTTGGGTGACCGAATGCCCCTCATCGACGAGAAGTTCCTCGATCGTCCCCCCGGTCTTTGCAGGCACGAGAGCGCACTTATCCGAAACCACACTCCCCTGCAATATCAATGATTGCAGGAAGGTCGCCTCGCGGGCCAACGCAACAGCCACAGGAATGGCTTCTCCCTCCCCACGGCCCTCCGCATCCTTCTTCTTCCCGCAACCCAGCACGGTCAAACTGACGACAATGCCGAGAATGAAATGTCTCCATCTGAATCCGTTTGTCATGTCCATCTATGCACTCCAGATATTCGCTGCTTTTCTCTTGTATGAATCATTTCCCATCATTCGCAACGAGAGTCCCCGTCGCCCGCTGAAGACTACGGCGTGCCATCACATGCTGAAAGACCGCTGCCGTATAGCCTTGACGGCTGCTCGTGAGTGATAGTTGTGCACTCAGCACGTTGATCTGTTGCTCTATCCCCTGATCGTATCCTCGCTGTGCCAGCCGTAGCGCTTCTTCCGCTTGGGCGACATTTGCCCTTCGCGCTTCCACAAGTTTGGCTGCGGTCTCTATATCTTCCAAGGCTTGGGCCACTTGCAAACGCATCCCTGACAAGAGATCCTCCCGTCGCAGCTCGGCCTGTCGCAGGCGGGCCGCTTCCTGTTGGATCTTCCCTTTCACTTCTAAACCGTCGAACAAGGGAAACTCCGCCCGGATACCCGCTGACCAGGACACTTCCCATTCGTCGGCGAAATCCCGGTCGGGGTTCCCGTATCGAGTTGCACCGAAGAGCCCTAGCGTCGGACGCCCTCTGCCTCGGGCGACCGCGACCGCTTCGCGTTGAGCCACGACAGCCTGCTCCGCTGCGGCAATATCGTGGCGGTTCGCAACGGCTTGGGCAATGGCGTTGGAGTAACTCAGGTCAAGCGGCTCAAACTGAAGTACACCGGAGACCTTTCGTGGATCGTCAAACGGCAACTCCAGATTGCGCAGGAGAGAGAGGCGTGCCTTGCGTACGGAGTTGCCGACGGCAATTCTCTCAGATGCCCGACTGCTGACTTGCTCCTCGGCCCGCAGGAGATCGAAGCGCGTAGCCATCCCCTGCTTGGATCGCGATTGGACATCGCGCAAGTTCTGCTCCGCAATATCGACAGCTTCACGTACCACCGCAAGGTTTTGTCGGGCCAGCAACACACGATTGAACAGAGCATGTACTTGGTAGGCCTGTTCCGACCGGCTGTGAGCGATGCGTCGGTCCACGGCACGATCATTCGCTTTGGCCATGCGCAAAGCGGCTCGCAAGGAGCCACCGGCATACAGCGCTTGGCTCAGCTCGGCGACAGCTTCGTAGTTGTCTACCTGCCCCAGTTCGAATGCCCCATTCTCCATTTCGAACGACGGCACGTCGTCAAGACGGATATACTGAGCGCGCAAGTCCAGATGCGGGAGGGTGTGTGATCGTACTGAGGTCGTCAGCCCATCTGCAATCTCTTGCTCTTCACGGACAGCGCGAAGCCCCAGATTCTGCTGTTCGGCAATCATTAGAGCATCGGCCAATGTGAGCGCATTTGTCGCTTGCAGCAAGGATTCCTCCGCACCCGTGCACACTTGTACAACGACGGTCAGGATGGCCAGCCAGACGAGATTCTTGTTCATCAGCGGCCACCTTCCTGTACGGCTATGAGCTGTTCCAGATAGGTTTTGCGAACGACCTCCATTTGCTCATCCAAGGGAACCGACATCCCTTTTCTGCTCCAGTATGCGAAGAAAGCGTTGATCATCCCCTCCAGCGCAAGAGCCGCGTAGAGCGGGTCCAGTCGGCGGATGACCCCTTCAGTCATCGCCTGATCAAGCAGGCTAGCCAGCTCTTCGATGTAGGAGTCATAGAGACCCTGGCAGCTCTCGGGAATCGCGCTTTCCGGGGTGACCCTTCCGGCTAGACTTGAGTCCATCAAAAGCCGTATAAAGCCGCCGTGTTCCTGTGCGTGCCGCAAACGCGATTGTACGCCACTGGCGATGACATCCATTGCCTCCTGTGGTTCAGCAGTCGCCTGACGGAACGTAACAAGGAAGTCCTCGGCTATTTTTGCCATTACCTCTGAACGCAGGCCTTCCTTGCTCTCAAAAAAAGTGTAAATCGCACCAACGGAGAATTCGGCTTCGTGTGCGATTTCTTCCACCGTCGCACGGTCAAAGCCCTTCTCTACAAAGACTCGTTCCGCCGCTTCAAGTATCTCTCGTCTATGCCTGAGCTTCTCTCGCTCGCGGCGCGTCATTTGCTTGACTGTGTTTGCCGTTGTCATTCCAGATACCTTTTGATAGTGAACTGCCAGTTGCTCGTCTGATTCTCTATTCGTTTTCTGAATGGGCACTCACTCTTACAAGGCGCGGATCGTAAGTAAAGGACAAAGTGTACCGAGATGGCAACGCGAGCGTTTGATGATGTCTTGCCTGCCATTTGAGAGGGAGAGAAGAGCGCGCGTTGCGCAATAATGATGTTCCGCGCCACGCCATGGTGTGGGAACGGGGGCTGCGTACCGTCCAAGACGCTGATTCGCGCGGCGGAAGCCCATCACCGGCACACATCGCATGCCTTATGCTCTCCATCAATTCAGCGTCTTGGCGATTCAGCACCCGGACCCGGAGCCAATTGGAAGGATACAGGAATCTCAAGCGTGACGGGAGCCAGGAGTTGTTCGGGTGACGGTGTTTCGACTTCGTCGGTTCTGGCAGAGTCGAACCGGGTGAGATCTGACAGGTTCGGCGCACGAAAGCCTTGCAAAATGCCGGCAAAAACATTCCATAATTCGTGATCGTCGAGATAGTACAGCAGCCGAGCGCTTCCGACCATATCGTCCCAGTCGCCTGAAACAGACATGGCGTCACCGGTCAGAGGGTCTTCGACGGAGTCCGCATCCGCCTGTGCATACTCGTAGCGTCCACCGAGGCGGACTGATTCGACTCGCGCAATGTGCAAGTTCTCCGCGCTTCCGTACCGATAGTAAAGACGACGATCCCAAGTGCTGCCCGGCCTGAGATCTTGGACACCCCGCGTGATCGCATTGACGGTGCCACCGATGGCGTCACTGCCGTACAACATCGAGAATGGGCCGCGAGCTACTTCGATCCGACTCAGGCCGAGGGCATCAACCGTGTTCCAGTATGGGTTTGGACCATCCACGACGCACCGCCGTGACATATTGCCGCCAGTATCGACGCATCCACATCTTCCGGTCCCTTCGCGAACGCTTCGCCTTAGTGCTCGGGTGCGTTGGTGACATGAGCCACGAGTACCACGAGGTCTTTCGGGCGGAATGCGGTAGGTGCGTCCAGAGGATGGCTCAGAAGTGGGAGCGAGATCTCCTTGTCGTGCCAGCATTGTTCAGCCATCTATCCTCCTGTACATGGTGTAAATATACGGTCTTGGATCGCCGTTCGGATTGAGATACGTGTGGTCAAACTGTGAAACCAAATCAAATGATTCGCCCAGTCTTTCCGACAGTTCTCCCACGGCGTACCTGTGCAAAGTCAGACCGGCGCATTTTGGCGCTCCGTGCTCTGAAAACTCGGCGAAAACAGCATGGCCACCCACTCGTAATACATCCTTCAGGTTTTTGAAATAGCCTTCGATGGTATCCTTGTCAGTCAGGAAGTGCAGCACGGCCCGGTCAATCCATATGTCCGCCGCCGGAACGTCGACTGGAACGGGCTGCGATATATCCTTGCAGAGCCAGTGAATCGCATCACGCTTGTCCGTGTGTCTCTCTTTGACCCTGTCCAAAGCCGCGCTACTGATATCATTCAGTATCAATCGCGCGCCCTTTGTGAGAAGCGCGTCAATCAATACCGACGTACCAGCGCCGGGAAGGAAGACTCTGGGGGATTTCCATTCCGGGATCTTCGCCATCAACGCCAAGGTCGGGGCTGCTTTCTCTTCATACCACCCCAACCGGGCATCTTTGGTTTTATCGAAGATCCGATCCCAATGTTTAGCGTTTGATTTCATATGCCTTGTTCGGTGTTCTGCTTCATCTTTCCGAATGCCTCCTTGCATGGCGATGTAGAAGATGCAGAAACTTTTCCAGGAGAATATCGCAACAAACGCAGCGCGTTGGCGATCACCAGCAGGGACGCGCCCATGTCGGCGGCAATGGCCATCCAGAGTGTGGC
>JAOZSS010000048.1:0-2558 GCA_029939545.1 Kiritimatiellia bacterium
CGGTCCACCATGCCGGCGATCTCAGCCAGGTCCATCGACGGCAAATCGAACATGCGCACCGTCACCATGTTGCGCGGCAGACAGCCGATCACATGGCGCGTATCGAACCCCTGCACTTCGACGGCATCCGCCAGGACCTCTTCAAAGGTGCCTTCAGCGGGAGCCTGGCATACATGGAACTTCGTGAGGGTGACCCCACCTGAACGCACAGCAAACTCAGCCAGCTTGACTCGATCGATCCCCAGCTCAATGACAGTGTGCTTACCTTTAGAACTCATGCCAATACAACCTTTGTCCCTTGCTCCGCTCTCTGGCGTCTATGACAAACTCGATTCGCGCCGCTTCGCCCCCCGATCTCGTGTGGCCAATCACTATGCCGGAATATGCTTGAGGTTTACAACCAGAAACGACCACATCACACTCCTCAAAACAGTCCAGGATCACTGGGGATGCTGTGTTCGTATCAATGCAACTCGTTCGATTGAACACGGTAATATACGACTCTATCTCCGCAAAAAACCGGTCATCGACAGAATCGCTCACAGAGAAGAGCTCATAAATGGACTCCAAGTCGCCACTTACGCCCGCGCTAGCGCCCTCAACTCCTCGCTGGTCTTCTATCTTCTCTTTCTTTTCCGTCTTGTAGTCCTCAATCGCCTTACACAACACTTCTCCATCACTGAGCCCTCCTTCTTGCTCAAAGAAGAGAGCAAGCACATCCCTGTTTGCGCTATTAAGATCCAACTTACTGTTGGCACCGACCAGGCCGGGATTGGTCACCAGCGATCCGTCACGGCCCTGCTGTACATTGATGATGGAGAAGGCACCGACATCGTCGACAAGCTGGTCGCTGAACACGGCGGGATCGGCATACCAGGGATACACGTCAGCATTCCGGTCTTCCATGGAGGCATTCCACTTGTTCGTATTGCACGCCACCTGTAGGGCGGCATGCGTTACGCCTGCGCGCGCCAGGTGATAACCACGCACATCCTCGCGCATGAACCGGGCCAGCTTGAGGCTCGCCGATACGTGGGCGCCAACAGCCAATGCCAATGCCGCCAGAAAAAACAACACCCACAGCGCGAGAATCAGGACGCTGCCGGATCGGGAGTGAACAGCCGAACAGCCGAACAGCCGAACAGCCGAACTACGAAGTGGGAGCACTGAGTGTGATGAGGATGTTGCTCTTGCGTCTACGGCACATACTGTAGCCCGGGACGTTCCACTCCGCCGCCCAGACCTGTGGCCTTTCCCCGTTCGTAGTTCGTAGTTCGGCTGTTCGGCTGTTCGGCTGTTCACTCTTTCCCTCCCGCCAGCGGCACCAGAAACCATTGGGTCATCTGTATGCCGCCCACCGTCAGCTCTGCCTCCACCACGGCAGGAAGATTGGTCGGGTTGGGCCATTCATCAGACCAGCCGACCGTGCTGTCTTCCCCGTCTTCCTGTGCCGCCGCATAGCGCAGGACGACCTCATCAACATCCGACACCAGCACTTCGACCACCTCCGCAGACTGCCCTTCACCCACACTGAACGGTGCCACGGCGCGACACCATGCTTGCCGATCATCGTCGTGGTAGTAGCGGATACGCGCCAACCGCGGGACCGCTTCGTCAAGGCCCTCGGCATCGGGAACCACGCTGACGGCCGTGAATTCCATGCCATCATAGGTGCCTCTAAACGGAGCGGCTTCAAAAGGCAAGACCCGTCCCATATCCCGACGCATCAGCTGGAAGCCCATCAAGGCGTCGGCTTCGTGACGGTTAAACCGGCGCGCGACGTCCCAAACCCGGATGCCGCCGGCCAGACAGGCACCTATGGCACCGACCACAACAGCCATGATGGCCGTAACCACGAGGAGCTCGATGAGAGTGAAGGCTGATCGCCTAACGCGTTGCCTGTGGCGTGGCCATGCTATGGGTCTTATAAGTCTTATAGGACCTATTTCCCTCTTCACTGCCCACTGCCAACTGCCCACTGCTCACTTCCCCTCTTTAACCTTCACCTGCACCCAGCTTGCCGCCTCGACCTCCCGGCCTGTCACATTGTGTTTCACCATGACCACGACTTCGTGTTTGAGCCAGGAATTTGTGCAACCGGGATCGAAGGTGAAGGGCGGAGCGAAGCGCCACCGGTAGTCGGGATAGCGCGCCTGGAGAATGTGGTCTTTGATGACGAATCTTTCGCTCCGGGCCTCCAACTCGCCCTGTACAATCAAGGCGTGACTCAGTGCGGCGGACCGCATCACGTCACGCGACTCGGCCAGGGCCACCATTGAGGTCTGAAAGGCTTGCAGGATCAGGACGATGCCCGTGGAAAGAATGACCACGGTAACAAGGAGCTCGATGAGCGTGAAGGCACCCCGTCTGGAGTCGGGCCTCTGACGTCCTGCTATAAGTCCTATAAGTCCCATAGGACCTATTCTCCCCTATCTTTGCCTACTCCCAGTTTGTGATATCGTCATCGGCGCTCACCTCATCGGGCCCTTTCGACCACAGGTCGAACCCCATCGAATTACGCTCGCCGGGAAAGCTATACTGGTATTTGCGCTTCCAGA
>JAOZSS010000048.1:2568-13737 GCA_029939545.1 Kiritimatiellia bacterium
AGGTCTTGGACGTCGAGGGTTGCAGCAGGATATCCAAGCCTTGCTCGGTCGAGGGATAGGTGTCGTTGTGCAGTCGGTACATTTTCAATGCTACGGTGATGTTCGCGATATCGCCCAGCGCGATCTTGCTCTTGGCATCATCCGAAGCCGGCAACACCCGCGGCAGCACCATGCCTGCCAGGGCCGCAATAATAATCACCACCACCATCAACTCAATTAACGTAAAGCCATCGCGCCTCATGATTCACCTCGCTTTCATATCCCTACAGTCTCGTACCCAACTCGAAGATAGGCAACAACATTGCTGCCACAATAAACCCGACCAGCGCACCCACGACAAGAATCAATATCGGCTCAAGCAGCGAGATGGCGAGCTGGCATTGCCGTTCGATCTGGCGTTCATAGAACCCCGCCACCTCGTCCAACGCCTCATCCAGGCGTCCGCCTTCCTCCCCCACAGCGCACATGTTGGCCATAAAAACAGGAAAATTGCTCGCCTTTTTAAGTCCTTCAGAGAAAGGAACGCCCTGGCTCACCGTCTGCAGCCTGACATCATCGATCTCCTCGCGCAGAACATGGTTCGACGCGGTCTGTGCCCCCAAAATCAAGACGCGGTCAATCGAAAGCCCCGACTGCAGAAGCAGTGCGAGTGTCCGGCTGAAGCGCGCGATGTCGGTCAGCAGGAGGAATTTCCCAATCAGCGGCAGCTTGAGCTTCAGTCCGTCGACGTAGAGACGGCCCCGCTCATGGGTCGCCATGCGCCGAAAGATCGCACCGACCAGCAGAAGGCCAAACACCAGCCAGTACCAGTTGGCTTCACAGAAATCGCTCGTGCCCACCAGGATTCGTGTGGGAAGCGGTAGGGATTCGTACTCGTCGAACAGACTCAGCACGCGCGGAAGGAAGAATGTCAGCAGGATAAATACCGTCAACAGCCCCATCGACAGCGTCAGAAGCGGATAGGCCATGGCCGATTGGACACTGCGACGAGTTTCCTCTTCCTTGTCCATGGCCTCGGCCAGCCGTGTCAGCACGGTATCGAGTACACCGCCCGATTCGCCTGAGCGCACCATGCTCACGTACAATTCGGGGAAATAGGGGCCTTGGCGCTGCAGCGCGTCGCTCAGCATTTCGCCGTCGCGAATATGCCCCTCAATCTCGCCCACCAGCCGCTTGAAACGGGGGTGCTCGGTCTGCTCGCGGATGGTCGAAAGGGCGCGGAGAATCGGCACCCCCGAGCGTATCAGGCTCGCGAGCTGGTAGGTGAAAATCACCACATCACGCCGCTTAACCCGCCGCGCCCACCGCCGCGGCTTCTCTGTGCCGCAGCCTTCCCTTTCCTTTATATATATAGGAACGAGGCCGCGCGCACTCAGCACATCGGCAGCCTCGGCACGAGAAAAGGCGTCGACCACCCCCTCTTCGGTGTGGTGCGGCCCCTGTTTAGCTTTATATACGAATAGCGGCATGGTTTAGAAACTCGAGCAGAGGGGTCACTCCAAGGAGATGCTTCGACAAGCTCAGCATGACAATTTCTGATGCTATTGGGCTATTCCAAAACTATCATCCCGAGCGCAGCCGAGGGATCTCCTTTCGGGAAACAGCCCCTTAAGACCTGCCCCCTACATCGATGTAACTCTCAACACTTCCTCAATCGTTGTTACGCCCTGCGCCACCTTGGCCATGCCGTCATCCGCCAGGGTGGGCATCTTGAGTGCATCGGCGGCCTTGCGAATCTCTGCCGCCGAGGCGCGTTCCAGGATCAGTGACTGGATCTCGGGCAGGAGCGGAATAAACTCCGCGATGGCCACACGCCCCCGATAGCCGTGGCCACTACACGCCTTGCATCCGGCGCCCCGATAGAGCGTTTTACCCTCGGACTCGTATGATTCCTTGCAGGAGTTGCAGATCACGCGCACAAGGCGCTGGGCGATGAAGACTTGGACCGTCGATGTAATCAGGAAGGGATCCACTCCCATATCCCCCAGGCGCACGGCGCCACCTGCGGCGTCGTTCGTATGCAGCGTGCTCAGCACCAGGTGTCCGGTCATGGCAGTCTGGATCGCAATCTCGGCCGTCTCGCAATCCCGGACTTCACCCACCATCATCACGTCCGGATCGTGCCGCAGCATGCTCGGCAGTGCCCGCGAGAACGTCAGGCCAATCTTGGGATTCATCTGCGTCTGCGTGATGCCGTGCAATTCATACTCAACCGGGTCTTCCAGCGTGATGATCTTGCGGGTCCGTACGTTCAACCGGCTCAAGCAAGCATACAGCGTCGTGCTCTTACCGCTGCCGGTGGGGCCGGTCACGAAGATGATTCCGTGCGGCCGCGCCACGTAGGACTCCAGCATCTCCCGATGGCAATCCGAATACCCCAGGTCGCCCAGGTCAAACAGCATGGTGGCCGGGAGGATACGAATGACAACATCCTCGCCATGCACCGACGGCACCACGGAAACACGCAAGTCGTACTCACTGCGCCCGATCTTAACCCGTGAGCGGCCATCCTGCGGCAGACGGCGCTCCACAATATCCAAGTGCGACATCAGCTTCACGCGGCTGATAATCGCGGGGTAGAGATGCCGGATGTTGCGCGGCACACTCATATCATAGAGGACGCCGTCAATACGGCGCCGGATGGCGACGCCATCGCGATAAGCTTCAAAGTGGATATCCGTCGCCCGATCGTCGATCGCATCGTGCAACAGCTGGTTAACCAGCCGTACCACAGATGCATCCTCGGCCTGCCGGTCCAGGTCATGCGATTCCTCCGTCCGCCGCATCGTCTCGCGTTCCGGGCTCTCTGCCAGAATGCGTTCGACCGTCTCGGCACCGACACCATAGTGGTGGTGCAACACGTCGAGGATGTCGGAACGACAAGCCAGCACGCGCTCGACATGACAGCCGAGGTTGGTTTCGATATCTTCAACGGCCGAGATATCGAAGGGATCGGAGACGGCGACAGTCAGGCTGCTGCCATCGTACTGAATCGGCATCACGGTGTAGTGAGAGACCAGCTTGGCCGACACGGCGTGTACCGCCCCGGGCTCAATGGTTTCTTCAGCCAGACGCACAAAGCGCATGCGCTGCTGTTCGGCAACAACCGGCAACAGATCCTGCTCGTCGATGAAGCCGCCGCCCACCAGCGCCGCCACAAGGGACTCCCGATTGGCCCTCGCCCGCTCGTACGCGCGCTTCAGCTGCTCCGTTGTCAGCAGTCCCTTCTCAACCAGGACATCCTCAAAACCGGCCATAGATTACTCCCCGGCCTTAGCTGATCGTCCCGATCATGTAGAAGTCATCTTCGGGGCGATCATCCATCTTGCCATCGATGATCTTCTCGCAGTCGTCCAGCGTCTCGCCGATCTTCACATAGGCACCCTTCTTGCCCACGTACGATTCGGCTACAAACATCGGCTGTGTCATAAAGTACTGTAACTTGCGGGCCCGTTCATAGAGCGTGCGATCGTTCTTGGAGAGTTCGTCGAGCCCGATCACCGCCACGATACGGCGCAGCTCGTCATACTTCGTCAGAATCCGCAACAGTTCCTGGCTGACGTCAAAGTGACGCTGTCCCACGATGGTCGAATCGAGGTTTGAACAGGAGGAGGCCAGCGGGTCAATCGCGGGATAGAGCCCCAACTGGGTGCGCTCACGGGACAGCACCATAATGGCGTCCAGATAACTGAAGATCGCCACAACGGCCGGGTCAGTCAGGTCATCAGCAGGCACGTAGACGGCCTCGAACGCTGAGATCGAGCCCTTGATACGCTCATGAACGTCACCGACTTCGGAACTCAGTGTTGGCTGGTACCCCGTTTCCGATGGCGTACGGCCTAGCAGCGTGGAGATTTCGGCACCGGCCTGGACAAAGCGGTAGACGTTATCGATGAAGAGCAAGACCTCCCGGCCCTGCTGCTGGAGATATTCAGCCAGCGTGATACCCGTCATGATGATATTAAATCGGGCGCCTGGAGGCTCATCCATTTGGCCAAACGCCATCATAATCTTGTCCAGGATTCCCGCTTCCTCAAACTCGAAGTAGAGCTCATTGCCCTCGCGGATACGCTCGCCAACACCCGTGAAGACACACGCGCCCTCGTGTTCTTCCACGATGTTGTGGATCAACTCCATGATCAACACCGTCTTGCCGCAACCAGCACCCCCGATGACCCCGGTCTTACTACCGCGTAGCACGGGAAAAAGCAGGTCGACTACCTTGATCCCCGTCTCCACAATCTCGGACTTTCCCCCTCCCAGATCGCCCATATCCATCGCCATGCGGGAGGAATCGCGATGGATCGGCGCACGTTCCTTCGTCAGGATCGGCCCCTTACCGTCAATCGGCTCGCCCATCACGTTGATGATGCGCCCGAACAGCTCATCGCCCACCGGAATGGTCAACGTCTCGCCCTGCGCTATGGCCAGAGCGTTCCGCTGCAGGTTCAGCGTAGAGGCCAGTGATACACAGCGCGCGATATTGCCCTCCAAATGCTCGGCCACCAGCAGAGTCACGTCGCGCTTGTCGAACGTCTTGGTGTAAATCGTCTCGTGCAGGTCGGGCATGTCTTCAATCGCCACGAACTGTACATCAACCACCGGGCCCTGCACGGCAATCACCTTGCCTTCACGCTTTCCTCTACTCTCTATAGCCATGATCTATTCCCCCCCGATCCAATCCCGGTTTTTACGCTGCCGACCGGCGTCTCTTCTTCTTGCTGCGCGACGCGAAACTTTCGCGCATTCCCTTGTCAATCAACTCGTGGGACGCTTTGAAGCACTTATGCTCCAACTTGGCACGGTCCTTCTCCAGCGTTTGGCCACTGCCTTCCAGGTGCATGGCACGCGCCGAAAACTCAGCCAGTTTGCTGTCCTCAAACACCTCGAAAAGCTTGGAGGTCACCCACACGCCTGACAGGTACTCCAGCATGTCCGAAAGAGATGATTCGATGATGAGCTTGCGCGCATCCGCCATGAATCCCTTGCGATGAAGATGGGCGGCCACTTCACTGTCCGCCTCTGCATCGAACAGCTCGGCACAGGGCAGGAGGTTGATGGTCTCGATCGTCTGCGCGCTAAACGAGAGCGGGCGCGGATACACGATAATCACTTTCCCCATCCGCCGTTCCAGCACCTCCTTGACGATGTGATCCTTGACGGCCATCGCCTGCTCGTAAATCGTCTCCTGGTTGATGCCTCCAAATCCGGCATGTTCGACTCCGTTATCCTCAAACGTTCCGCACCCTTTGTCGCCGATCACGACGTAGGCAACCTTGTCGGCCCCGTGGTGATCGGCTTCAGTCTGGGCACGCCGGATAACGCCCTGGTTCAGACCGCCCATGAACCCTGAATCGGATGTGATGATCACAATTCCCAGCACATCCGTCTCGACACGGACAAGCGGGTCACCCACCTCCACGAGGTTAACCACACGAAAGAACTCGGAGAAGGCATCCATGAAACGGTCGAACCGCTCCTTCTCCTTCTCCATTACATGATATTGCGCCGCCGCAATATTCTTGAGCGTTTCGATGAGCTGCACGAGTTCCGTGTTGAACGTCAACTCTTTTCTTAGCTCACTCAGCTGCATCGTCTGCTCCTTACACCCAAGTTGCGCCCCTATTCTCTACCTACCCTCAGCGCAGGCCCTTCTTCCCTCTCTCCACCTACCCTCAGCGAAGGTCCGGGTGGGGGCCTCGCAGGCCTTAGCGCGTGGTATCCCACGCGGTCCTGCCAAGAGGCCCCCACCCGGGCCGGAGCGCGCCCTTACCCGCGTGCGTGCTTCTTAACCTCATCTACGGCCTCTTTCATACGCGTACTGAGGCTGCCATCGATCTCGAGGCTGCCCAACTTGAAGGCCAGTCCGGCCACCAGGTCTTCCTGAATAGTCTCTTTCACTCTGACATCGGATTGGAACTTCTCTTTCAGCAGCACCTCAAGCCGCTTCTTCTGGGCTTCATCAATCGGGCGCGCGGCCGTAAACTCCACCTCATCGGTGTCCACGGTAATGCTCGATGAGTCCAGCGCGTCCAGCGCATCAAGCAGCTCATCGGTGAACACACGGTCGACGGCCTCGGCCATCTTTTCGGTAAAGACCAGCTCGAAGACCTCGCCGGCGTACACCACGGCCTTCTCTTCCATATCCTGCGAGATCTGCTGCCGGAACTTCTCCTCGTTGCGCTTGGCCTGCTCAACCATCCGGTCGGCCTCGGTGCGGGCCTCACCCAGAACTTGGTCGCGCGCTCGGGCGACCTCCTTGTCAGCCTGTGCCCGATGCTCATCCAGTTCTTTCTCAGCGGCAATCTTCTGTTGCTGGAAGGAGCGTTCGTGCTCTTCGATCTGCTCGCGGATCCCAGATTCCTTTTTTCGTATCTCGGTTTCCACTTCGCGCACACTTTCGACCGCCTTGGCGGTGTCGCCCAGCAGAATCCGCTTGATCAGCAAGACGATCACGGCGAGCACCACCACGTGCGTCACAATGATCGGCAACAGCAATTTCAACATGTCAGACATCTCTCATCTCCCCTTCGGCGCGGGCTCTGCCCGTACCCAGTCACCAGTGACCAGTGATCAGTGATCAGTGATTTTCCCACTGATCACTGACCACTGACTACTGATTCCTTCTCTTCACTATCCTCTACCAAACAACTGGAACAACACGAGCAAAGCCACCACGGCAATGGCTTCAGCAAAAACAAGCGAGATGATCATGGCCTGTAGGATCTTCGGCGCTGCTGAAGGGTTTCGCCCCAGCGCACGAATGCTGGCATAGCCAATCGCCGCAATCACACCGGAAGGCCCGATGATGGTCACGAACATCACAAGAAAGATGATGAAATTCTGCATACACTCACCGTTTGGGGTCAGGCATCAGATCAGGAATTAACAGCCATACACCCAAAATTGCCATGCCTCTCATTAACGTTCACTGTTAATGTGAAGCTTGGCCCCTCACTCAACGTTTCAAATCTCTACTCTTCACTCAGGATCATACACTCGTCTCTGTCGAACGTTACCATGCCCCGCTTAATCGCTATGGTTTCGCGACCCCCATCCACAACCACTTTCCCCGGGCGCAGCAGGCTGACGATCGGCGCGTGGTGATCAAGCAGCTCAAACTCAGCCGAATCACCGGTTAGGCAGACGCTCTTCGCCTCGCCCTCGAACACGACGTGCTTGGGGTTAAGCACTACCAGTTTCATTCGCCGGTTCCTTTTTCTTTGCCCCACTGCTCAGTTGATCCATGTGCGCATCCAGTGCGTCCGAAAGCTGCTTCTCCAATGCGGGCGTCAGCTCTGTCGCATCGTCCAGGCTCTCATACAGCGCGGCAAAGCGCTCACGCACGAATACGGGAAATTCTTTGCTGAACTTGTGACGCTGGGGGTCCGTCATCTTGTTGAGCACGCCCTTGTACAGGCCGAAGAGCAAGAGAACCTGATCGGCCATAGCCACCGGCTGGTACTGCATCTGGACAAAAATCGATGCGATGGATTGGCCTCGGTCCACAGTCGCCTGCGCTTCATCGGACAGCCCCGATTGCAGTCGACTCAACGCCAACACCTCGTTGTACTGCGCATAGTCAGCACGCAACCCAAGTGTCAGCGTTCTCATCAGCGGCGACTGGACACGTCCACCGATAATCGACAGGGATGTGGTGATATCAATCGCGGGACGCACACCTTCGGCAAAGATGGCCGAACTGAGGCATATCTGCCCGTCGCACATCGACGCCAGGTTGGATGGAATAAAGCCGGTCAGATCGCCCTGCAATGTCTCGGCAATTCCGAGAAAGGTCATCGAGGCCCCACCGTGCGCCTCGTTGAACCTGCCTGCACGCTCCATCAACTGGGTCTGAACGTAGAATATATCACCCGGATAGGCCTCACGTCCAGGGGGGCGCTCCAGCAGCAGGGACAACTGGCGGTACGCCCATGCGTGTTTCGTGAGGTCATCGAATACGACCAGAACATCCCTGCCCTTGAGCGCGAAATACTCGCCCAGCGAGGCGGCCGCAAACGGCACGAGATACTGTTCCCCGACGGGTGCATTGTCTGTGGCCACCATCACAACCGTGTAATCCAGTGCCCCACCGTCCTTGAGCACAGACATGATCTTACTCAGGCCGGACAACGATTTACCTACACAGCAGAAGATGCAGACCACGTCACGCCCGAGCTGGTTGAGGATGGCATCCACAGCGATCACGGTCTTTCCGGTCATGCGGTCGCCCAGAATCAACTGGCGCTGCCCCTTGGCCAATGGGATCGCGATGTCGATCATCTTCGTGCCCACAGGGATAAACTCCTCCACCGGTGCGCGCCACACGATGGGTGCCGAATCACGGAAGACGGCATACATATCATCTTCTTCAACGCGCTCGCCCTGGTCACAGGGCTCGCCCAGAGCGGTCACCATACGTCCGATGAAACGTTCTCCCACAGGTATCTTGAACGGTTCACTGGCACCGGTCACCTCTTTTCCCATACGCAGCCGGGTCTGATCGCCCAGGACGAGAACCAGCACGTCCTCTTCATCATACCCCATGATGATGCCGTTCACCCCGTTGCCGAGGTCGACAATCTGGCCGTTGAGACAGGTGGGCAGACCGGTAATGCGGACAATGATCTCCTTGATGTCCTTGATCACGCCCTTCTCGTGGACCTTGATCTTAAAGAGCGGTAGCGCGGTACCGAGCGATTTGCTCATCGAACCCCTCCTTGATGTTGTCGGACATTTCCTCGTTCTGCCGCAGTTCTTCGAGTAGTTCAGGGCAGTTGAGGTGAACCAGATCAATCAGGGCCGCCAGCTTACCCTTCACCTCTTCCGGCCTGGAGTCTGCCAGAAAGCCATGATTCAAGGCATAGAGAACAACGACCTCGTCCTCCATCGAAATGGGGCTGTTCTGCTCTTGTTTGAGCAACTCTTCGAGCACTTTTCCTTGAAGCAGGCGCTTCTCTACCTCGGCTGACATACCCGCCTTGATACGTGTCAGCTTCTCCAACTCCTTATAGCGGACAAATTCGAGCTGTAGCATCCCGGTCAACTTCTTGACGGCACGCCACTGCACCTTACTGCCAATACGAGAAACTGACAGACCTACATCAATCGCCGGCTTGAAGCCTTCACCAAAGAGGTTCGTACTGAAGTAGATCTGTCCGTCGGTCATCGAAACAATGTTCGAAGGTATATAGCCCGCCAGGTCGCCCTGCTGCGTTTCCACGATCGGTAGATGCGTCATCGAACCGCTGCCCCGGTCCGGCTTCAGCCTACCGGCCCGTTCCACAAGTTGGGAGTGAATATAGAAAATATCGCCGGGGTAGGCGTCTCGACCTGGTGCACGCTCCAGCAGCAGCGAGATCTGCCGGTAGGCCCAGGCGTGTTTCGTGAAGTCGTCAAAGACCACCAGCACATGCCCGCCCTTCTCGTACATGAAGTGCTCGCCAAGGCTGGTCGCCACGTACGGCACGAGGTACTGTTGCCCGATCGGGTCCGAAGCGGTCGCGGCAACTGATATCGTGTAGTCCCACGCATGCGCTTGGTCAAATGACTCGTGCACACGACTAAGCGAGGCCTCGGACTTGCCGATGCAGCAGTAGATGCACGTCACACCCTTGCCGCGCTGATTCAGTATGGCATCCACCGCGACCGTCGTCTTGCCGGTCATGCGATCGCCCAGGATGAGCATACGCTGCCCGCGCCCCACCGGCTTTATCATGTCGATAATCTTGGTGCCGGTCTCCATCACCTCGGTCAACGGGATGCGCTCCAATACCCCGGGTGCCTTCATGAAAATCGGGTACATCGCTGACTCACGAATAGGACCCTCACCGTCGATAGGCTTGCACAGCGCGTTGACGCGCCGTCCGACGAACTCGTCGCCAACAGGAACCTTGAAGTCATCAATGGGCGTCGACACTTGATCGCCCGGCTTGATCGGATGGCCGGACCTCACCAAAAGTACGAGCACATAGTCCCCGTCAAAACCGAGAATCACGCCCTCGGAGTCACTGCCGATCCGCACCAGCTGCCCGTTCATGCAGTTGGTCAGCCCGACCACGTGGACCACGTCCTGCCGCACTTCCACGACCGACCCGTTCTCCTTCACCTTGATGAGGTCAAGCTTGAGCGCCATCTACTTCCCCTTTCCGCCGCCGTACCAGCGCAGGAAGAACAACAGACTCATGACGGCGAGGAAACCAATGATGATGTAAATGATCAACCAGGTCGTCTTCATGCTGGGCGGCTTCGCCTTGAAGCCATACTTCTGAGTGTTTTTCTGCGGCCGTAGCGCGCTTTCCACGCGCAGGATGCGTTGCTCGATCCGATCCAGCTGGTCGTTCTGGCGCCGGTAGAAAGCTACGTACCGGTCACTGAACTCGCCAGGTCCCTTCTTGGCATCAACGGCATCAAGCTCTTCGATGAGCTTCTGGAGACCCTCCTCTACCGCACTGAACGAGCCATCGGCACCCACACGCTTCAGGAGCGCTTCGGCTCGTACGCGCAGCTCGGGAATCCGCAGGTCAGCCAAGTTCCATTTGTCGCGCATCTTGACCTCGAACACACGTGTCTCACCCGGCGGAATCTCAACGCTGTTCTTGAAGACATAGCAGATATCCGTTTCCGGGTGGGTGGACACATCAAGTTCACCGGCGTCCAAGACATCCGACAGCTTGATCTCTTCCGGTAAGTTCTTCTCGATCGGAACGCGCCGCGTCTCTTTCGGCGAGGTATTCCTGACCGAAATCCTGAGGACCGCCACGTTGTATTCGCCTTCCAAAATGACGTCGCCGCCGTTCGGGAGCGGCGCCTCCTTGACATCCCCTATCAGGCTGCCGATATCCTGGCCCGTGCTGAGCACCAGGTTCTCCAAGTAGCCCAGGTCCGTCTTAATACGCTTCAGTCTCTCAAGATTGGCCTCGTAGGCGCGGATATGCTGCATCGGCTTGATGCCGGGACCGATGCCACTTTCGCCTTGTAGCGCTGCGACTGATTCCAGGTTCTTCTCGATCTCGGCCAGCAGCCCTGCCGCGTTCTCCTGGTAGTCCGACCCTTCCAGCTTGGTCACGAGCTGCTTGGCATGCTCTTGCAGCGACACGATCTCGTCCCCTTCGACCAACCAGATATCACGGATCTCGACGTCGAATTCGCGAATCTCCTTGGCACCCA
>JAOZSS010000218.1 GCA_029939545.1 Kiritimatiellia bacterium
AAATGCGCCCTTCCACAATATATGGGGGGTGGTTGAGAGAATCAGCCACCCTGTTTACCCTATTCGCCACCGCGACGATAATCGATCAATTGCCGCACCATTTTCGAGTGCACTTTCTCTTGGAGCTTTGACAGCTCAGCCTCGATATCGGCCGGGTTGGCGTCATTGGCCGGGGGCAGAATCACGGCGCTGACGAGAGTCAGGATCTCATCGCTGGCGTACACCGGCCGCCGCAGCTTGAGGAAGGTCAGCAGGTCGCAGCGCGAGCTATTCCACCGTGACCGCAGCGTACGCTTCAGATTGTAAATGGGCCGCCGCAGACTGGCCAGCTTCAGGCCGCTGGGGTTCCAGCTCGGATCGTCCGGGGTGCCGATTTTCGGAAACGGCATGTCCCGTGTATCCATGTTGAGCGGGGCGAAGTCAGCACTGCCGTGCATGGACGTCATCCAGATGGACTGATCGTTGATGGATGACGTGAGTCGCCAGACCTGGTGGGGAAACAGCTTATTTAGGTCGGGCACGGCATCCACGGCAAAATGCTTGATCCGCATGCAGTCGACCACGTTGTAGCCGTGAGCAAGGCGGATCAGCACCGCGTGACTCAGTGGCGGGGATTTGGCACCCGCTTTGCGCCGGGGTTGTACACGGTAAGAGATGATGTTCGGCTCAAGCGGATCGTCTCTAACGAGGACTTCCGTCAGGTCAAACCCCGTGATGTGGGGCTCGAAATCCGCGAAGGTCTTCGTAGTGATCCGGAAGGGGTCAAACCCCTTGCGCGCTCGCCACGCCATGATCTGCCAGAACGAGACCAGCAGCACACAGACCAGCAGCAGCACAATCGGGAGGCGGGAGTTCTTCTCGGTGGCGGGTATATCCGTGTTGCCAGTCATGAATGACGCTCCTTGCCCAGTAGCATGATGCGCATCGTACGAAGGATGATTTGTAGGTCGAGGCTCATCGACATAAACTTCATGTAGTATAGGTCGTACTCAAGCTTGCGGCGTGCGTCTTCCACGCTACCGCCATAAGGATAGCGGATCTGGGCCCATCCGGTGATGCCGGGCAGGATGTTTTCACGCTCGTCATACCACGGGATTTCAACCGAGAGCTGTGCCACGAACTCAGGGCGTTCCGGGCGCGGTCCCACCAGACTCATCTCGCCACGGAGTACATTAATAAGCTGGGGCAGCTCATCCAGGCGACTGGCGCGCAGGAACCGCCCCACCGGCGTGATGCGCGGGTCGCCTTCCATGGCCCACACGGCGCCGCTTTCGCTCTCGGCATCCGCACGCATGGTACGGAACTTCATGATCGGGAATATATGCCCGAAAAGCCCCACCCGTCTCTGGCGATACAAGACGGGGCTGCCCGGTTCGACGAGCTTGATAACGGCTGCAATCAGAACGCCAAGAGGCGCAAGAATAATCGTTGCCGTGAGGGCGATCGCCACATCGACGAAACGCTTCAGGCGCCCATACATAGGGAGCCGACATTCCAGCGAAGTGTGCATCATCTCCTCATCGCTAATCAGGTCAAGCGGGGTCTTGCCCGTGTAGATCTCGGCTATGTCGAGAGGCATGAGCACCTCGACGCCCTCGAAACGGAGCCGCTTCAGATAGGGATAGAGCGTGGGCACCTCGTTCATGTCATCCAGTGCCACAACAAGCAGCGCCACACCCAGACTGCGGACGATGTCCGTGAATCCTCCGAGAGATGTACCCACCACCGCTGCACCGTCAATGAAGCCTCCCGCATGCAGCTCCTCGTCGTCTTCGCGCTCCAGCTTGATAAACGCGATCACCTTATGCGCAGGCAGGATGTAGGCGTCTTCAAGTGTCTTGCGGATGGTCTGGGCCCGTTCGCGGGTACCAATGATGACCGTTCTGCACAGGACTATGTCGCTACGGAACAGGCTCCGATAGATTACCAGTTTCAAGCTAAGGGATAGGAAGCTGTACATGCCGATCGTCAGCACCAGCACACCACGACCCAGCACCATGTGGAACCATGTGTACGAGAAAATACTGATCATCAACAGCGCAAACACGAGAGAGAATGCCCACGTTACAAATAGGTTGAAGCGGGAGAAGGTGTACTGGATACGGTAAGAGCCGGCGAGGTAGTTCGCGAATATCACGCACCCGAAGAGCAGGAACCAGCCGTTCAGATTCTGGAAGACGTACTCAACGACTTCGTCCGTGCCGAAACGCAGTCCGACCCCGATCACCCCGCCGACGACTAAGCACGCCAAGTCCATCATCGCCAGCCAGGTGACCTGCAATCGCAAGTGTGTACGAGCTGTAGGCATCGGGGCGTATTATGCACGATGCGCCCCCGGAATGGTAGCTCAAAGGCCGGGCGAGGATTTGCTTGCCCCCGGCTAGGTTCCACGCTACATTTCTGCCCTTCATTACGCGCTCGGGTGGCGGAATGGCAGACGCGCTAGGTTGAGGGCCTAGTGACCTTTATTGGTCGTGCGAGTTCAAGTCTCGCCCCGAGCATACCACTCCGGAACAGGGATACCCTCTGGGCTGGAGCATATCTTCGCTTCCCCCTTCGCTGAAGCTCCGGAGGACAGGTCGCTCGATCTGCTAGGCCTCAGAGGGTACCCCTCTTCCTCCGTTTCTGGTAGGTGAACCGCGACTTCTCTCTAACGCCCTGGCAAACGCCCTGTTTGTCATCCCGCCTGCCCCGATGCATATCGGGGAGCGGAGCCGAGGGATCTCACGGCCGGTGGAAACACGGGAGATTCCTCGACAAGCTCGGAATGACAAAACGCTGTTATTGAGAAGTTACGTTGACCCTGGGGCCCTACCGACCCTTTTCGGACCGGGTCTATTTAGAGCCGGCTACTCCTGAATGGTGACGCTGGTGATGGTGTCACCCACCTCGATTGCGTCGACGACATCCATAGCTTCGGTGCGGCCGAAGACCGTGTGAACTCCATCAAGGTGGGGCGTGGCAACATGGGTGATGAAGAACTGGCTGCCGCCTGTGTTCGGGCCGGCATGGGCCATGGACAGCGTTCCGGGGGTGTGCTTCTGAGCATTGATCTCACAGTCGATCTGATAGCCGGGCCCGCCACCGCCGGTCCCATCGGGGCATCCGCCCTGGATCATAAAATTGCTGATGACACGATGGAACGTCAGGCCATCGTAGAACCCCTTCTTAGCGAGATCGCTGAAGTTCTTGACGGTGTTCGGGGCATCTGCATCAAACAGCTCCAGATTAATCGTACCCTTGCTGGTCTCGATAATGGCTTTAGACATGCGAATCTCCTTCTTGTACGTTGACGGTTTTGCGGATTAGGAATGCAGCATAGCACTGTCGGATCAGAATAGAAGGCCTATTGTGGCACGGAGCGGTCGCGGTAGGCGAAAGAGAGTGTGTGGCTCAAGCAGAGAAGGAGCAAACGTATCGCAGGCGCTTCACGCTATAGTCGGCCAATTAACGACCCTGTTTCCTCAGAGTTAGCTCCTTAAATCTTGATTCTCTTTAAGTAAATGAGTCGAACCATTTGATCTGGGTATTGTGTGATAGCCACAGTTGAGGTTCAAAGGTTCAAGGGTGAGAAAGGCGACTAAGCCTTAAAAAAGCGTAACAGGGTGGCTGATTCTCTCAACCCCCCCATATATTGTGGAATGGCGCATTTC
>JAOZSS010000219.1 GCA_029939545.1 Kiritimatiellia bacterium
GCGGTGAATTCGTCCCATAGCCCGGATGCATGAACGCTACGCAGTTCCCGCATAGAGTGGGCTCCATTGAGGACCCAGCGCATGCCGGTTCGTTCCATGCGATCTTTCACCACGTATCGGCATTATGCCGAGTTCCGGATTATGCCGAGTAGACTACCGGTGTTGGCGTTGATTCTGCCTGTTTGCTCCATTTTCAGCTGCCTGATTCTGCATTCGGCCTCGATTTACTCGGCATAATAATCCGACTGTCTTCTCCCTTGGTAGTAACACCATCAAAGAAGGGAGTAGACATGTTGGAAGAGTACTTTTCTGATGCCCGTGCTATCGGGCGTCACCTGGAAGGCCCGTTCGGAAGCCACGTTGACGGATTCGTCGCTTGGCTGAAGGACCGGGGGTATACGAGGAGGTCTGTTCGACGTTACGTTCGGGCCTTCGGCGCTTTGGGACGGTGGCTTCATCGGCGCAAGTTGGGCGCGGGGAACTTATCAACTGAGCTCGCCGGGCGTTTTCTGCACCGATCCGGCATCGGCGCGGTACGGCCTCGTGAGAGGGCCGCGCTGAAGCAAGTGCTCGCGTACCTGCGCCAGACCGGTATTGCGGCACGGGACGATGCTGTGTCCGAACCCGATCCCGCCGAATGCCTGATCGAAGAGTTCAGCGGCTACCTGCTCCATAACAGAGCGCTGGCCGAAGTCACGGTTGAGACCCGCTGCTCGCGTGTTCGGCTCTTCCTGACTGCGTGCTTTGGAACCGGCTGTGTGGATGTCGACCGGCTTTCTGTGAGCGATATACAGGATTTCGTTTTGCATTACGCGCGAGATCGGGCTCCGAGAAGCCATCAGGGCATGCTGACGACGCTACGCAGTTTTCTCCGGTTTCTGTATCTGCGAGGGCTTATCACCGAGGAGCTTGCCGATCACGTTCCCAGCGTCGCCTGCTGGCGTCAGACATCTCCTCCGAAGTGGTTGCCGGATGAAGATGTCGAACGAGTTCTGAACTGCTGTGATCAACACTCGGCCATTGGCCAGAGGGATTATGCGGTTCTTCTGCTCCTGGCCCGCCTCGGGTTGCGTGCCGGTGAGGTTCGGTTGCTGGAGCTGAATGACATCCGCTGGGAGGCCGCTGAGATCAGCGTCCGGGGAAAGGGTCCACGCCGAAAACGCTTCCCACTACCTGGTGATGCAGGCGAGGCGATTGCCGCCTATCTGAAGAACGCCCGCCCGCGATGCGATTCACGCCGTGTGTTTCTGCGGGCAATAGCCCCATGCCGGGGACTGGGCTCCTCCACAGTTGGCACGATTGTCTCCGCTGCTTTGCGGAGGGCAGGGCTCAACCCCCCGATGAAGGGCGCGTATCTGTTTCGCCACAGCCTGGCGACACACATGCTCCGCAATGGTGCTACCCTGACTGAGATCGGACAGATCCTCCATCACGCGCACCCCGACACCACTTCCATCTACGCCAAGGTAGACATCGATGGCTTGCGCGGCCTCGCAATGCCTTGGCCCGGAGATTACTCATGAAAACACTTCGTATTGCATTGGATCGGTACTTGGCCTTGCGCCGCAGCCTGGGTTTCAAGCTCAGGGAATATGAGAATGCACTCCTCAGCTTCATAGCGTTTCTGGAGTCCAGGGGATCTGAGTTCGTCACGACGGCGCTGGCCCTGGAGTGGGCGCAAGAGCTACGCCAGGCAACACCGGCACATCACGCCAGGCGTCTCTGCATGGTTCGCGGGTTTGCTCGTTATCTGCAAGCGAGCGATCCCCGTACGCAAGTTCCTCCACAGGGCCTGTTGCCTGGTCGATCACAGCGGGCACAGCCCTATATATACAGCAACGAAGAGATCCTCGATCTAATCCGAGAAGCTTCCCGGCTGCAACCCTCAGGAGCACTGCGCCCCCACACGTATTCGACAGTGCTTGGATTGCTGGCCGTGACCGGGATGCGTGTCAGCGAGATCGCGGCTCTGGATCGGGCCGATGTAGATCTGAAGCAAGGCGTTCTCACAGTGAGGAGAAGCAAGTTCAATAGAACACGGCTCCTTCCTGTGCACAGCTCAACACAACGGGAGCTACAGGCTTATGCCCGTCGCCGCGACCAACTGATACCTGTTCGGCTATCCGACGGCTTCTTTATCTCGGACCGTGGCGTACATCTCAACCCGCGGATGGTACGATACACGTTTGCCCACATATCCCGAGTGATCGGGTTGCGCGAAGAGACCGACCGTTACGGCCCGCGGCTGCACGATCTGCGCCATACATTCGCGGTCAAAACGCTGACGAACTGGTATCGGGAGGGCGTCAACCCGGAACAACGGTTGCCCCTGCTCTCTACGTACCTCGGTCACGTCAAAGTCAGCGACACGTACTGGTATCTCAGTGCCGTACCCGAACTGCTTGGCGCTCTCAGTACCCGATTGGACACCTTTCTTGGAGACATATCATGAAACGCACATTGACCTTCCCCGCCTTACTGCAAGCCTTCTTCACCGACCGCCGCACGCTCACACTGATTCCGGCCCTGAACGGACACTCGTTCCACGTCGATGCAGACGGCAACCACTGGCGCCTATACATCTTTATAGAAAAGGCGCAGACCTACGACGAGCTGGAGACGACCGACCAGGCCTATGAAGCGGCCAAGGCCTTTGGCATCTTCCTGAAGCAGCTTGCCGATCTCCCCGGTGACCCGCTGGTCGAGACCATCCCCGGCTTTCACGATACGCGCGCCCGGTTCGACACGCTTCAAGCCGCCATCGATGCCGACATCTGCAACCGGGCGGCCGAAGCGGCCGACGAGATCGCCTTCGCGAATGCACGAGTTCTGATGGTCGACCGCCTGCTCGACCTGCAACGCGCCGGCACCATCCCGCTCGTCACCACGCACAACGACACCAAGCTCAACAACGTCATGCTCGACGACGCCACCGGCGAAGGCATCTGCGTGATCGACCTCGACACCGTGATGCAGGGACTCTCCCTCTACGACTTCGGCGACATGGTGCGCACCGCCATGCGCCCCTGCCAGGAGGATGAAACCGACCTGTCCAAGGTCGTCGGTCGCATCGAAATGTTCGAGGCTATCACGCGTGGCTACCTCGCCTCAGCCGACGATGCCCTCAACGCGACCGAGATCAAGCACCTCGCCTTCTCCGCCCGCCTGATTACCTTAGAGATCGGCATCCGCTTCCTGACCGACTATCTCCAGGGCGACATCTACTTCAAAACTCACCGCGAAGCCCAAAACCTCGACCGCACCCGCGTGCAGTTCGGAATGGTCAAATCCATGGAACAGCAAGCCGACGCCATGGAGCACATCGTAGAGGACGCCACACAGCAACAGGCCGAGGGTTCCTCAACCAGTCCGGCGCGCAGGCCGTTGCGCTCTATGTAGCGCCCCAGCCGCTCCAGATACCCCTCCTTCTGAACCAGGATACTCCGAAAGCGGCGCACCCAAAGCGGTCCACCCCCGCCATACTTCTGGTGATGCCGTGGTTCAAGACATGAAAGACACCTGGCCCCAATCGATTGCGAGGTACACGTCCCGTATCGAGCCGTATACCATCCGCATGCTGATTGGTAATAACAGGGTGGCTGATTCTCTCAACCACCCCCCATATATTGTGGAAGGGCGCAT
>JAOZSS010000220.1 GCA_029939545.1 Kiritimatiellia bacterium
GACAGCAAGGCATGGCAGGCCGTGGCGATGACTTCGGCCTCCGCTGTGACGGCCTGCTCGCCGATGATGTCCAGGTTGAGCTGGTAGTGCTCGCGTTTGCGTCCGCGCGTGGTGCGCTCGTAACGGAAACACTGAGCAATGGCGTACCACTTGATGGGCATCTCGAGCGTGCCTTGGCGCGCGGCCACCATGCGGGCGAGGGTGGGGGTCATCTCGGGACGCAGAGCCAGGTCACGGTCGCTCTTGTCTTTGAAGGCGTAGATCTGATCGACAATCTCTTCGCCCGCCTTGCGCTTGAGGAGGTCCAGCGATTCAACCACGCAGGCGTCATAGCGCTGGAACCCGTACCGCTCGGCCGCGCCGCGCCACGTATCGAAAATACGGGACTGGAGCGCCATGTCGGAGGGGTAGAAGTCGCGCATGCCGCGTGGGGCTGCAAGTGACTGCTTGTCTCGGCTCATGCGTCGACCGGATCGGAGGAGGCGGCAACGGCCGCAATGGTCTCTTTCATGCGCTTGCCGGCCTTGAACTTGACCACATTGCGTTCGGGAATCGGGACGGTATGCTCGGGCTTGTTGGGGTTGCGCCCCACACGCGCCTTGCGTACGCAGACATCGAAAACTCCGAACTCTCTCAGCTCGATATGATCGCCGTTGCCGAGCGCCTCGGTGATGCAGTCCAGCGTCTTCTGAATGACCGCATAGACGTCCTCTTGAATCATTCCAGTTTCCCTGGATATCCGAACAACCAGATCCCGCTTCGTCATATGAACACCCCTCAAACTCTAACCGTGTTTGCACACGGGACGATATCAATGAAGGTTATATAACACACTACATCAGCGAGTTATGCAAGAGTATTCCGGAGACCGGAGGTCAGAGGTCAGAAGTCGGAGGCGAAATGGGGCTAAACGAGATGGTTGTTGCGCCAATCCGATGGGATATACTTGACGATGTCGTGCTCGCTCACGGTTCCTTCGACCCGTGCGGGAAGATATTCAGAGGTCCAGCCTGTCCCGCCCGTACCGTCGGTCTTCTCGATGAGTACGGAGACCTCCCTGCCGATGAATTGCCGGGCGAACGACTTGCGCTTGGACTCACCAAGAGCGATCAGTGCCTTGGCACGATCGCGTGCTACCGACGGGTTAACCCTGTCGTCGAAGGAAGCGGCATCCGTTCCAGGGCGTGGGCTGAAGGGAAAGACATGCAGGTTGCTGAAGGGCAGCTCTTCAACGAGCGCGCGCGTCAGGGCGAAGTCATCATCTGTCTCTCCCGGGAAGCCGGTGATGATGTCCGTGCCTATCGCAAGCAGCGGCATGGTGGCAAGGGCCTGTTCAATCAGCGTCCTGAAGCTCTCTCGTGTGTAACGGCGTTTCATACGATCCAGTACGCTGTTGCTTCCACTCTGGAGTGGGATATGCAACGCACGGCAGATGCGCTTCTCAGCGGTCATCAACTCGAACAGCAACGGGCTGATCGTTGACGCTTCAATCGAGCTGAGCCGAATGCGTGGCATGTGGGTATTGGCAAGGAGCACGGCGAGTAGCTCCACCAAGCCCTGCGTATCATCCCGGTAGCATCCGAGGTTGGCACCGGTCACCACGATCTCGCGGAACCCGGATTCCGCGAGACGCCCTACTTCATCGACGACCTCTGCCAGTGGTCGGCTCCAGAGACGGGAACGGGTTTTGGGAACGATGCAGTAACGGCACCCGAACCGGCAGCCGTCCTGGACCCTGACGATGGCACGGGTGGAGGTAAAGAGGGGCAGGGCCGCATCGGCCTGGTCCCGGGGCGGCGCAGGGAGTCCAAACCGGGCCGCCAGGATGGCGGGAAGGCTAAATTTCTCGTCCTGTCCAACGACGAGGTCCGCGTGTGACCGCTGACCAATCGCATCGCCCCCGACCTCCACGGCGCAGCCGGCAAGGACGACGACGGGGCGTGGATCACGCCGCGCCGCCGAACGGGCCAGTCGTGCCGAATCGCTCTCCGCGTTGCCGGTGATCGTGCAGGAGTGCACGATAAACACCTCGCAGGGATCGGACGGGCCGACGACACTGAAGCCTGCGGCATGGAAGGACGCCGCCATCTGGGCCGATTCGGCCTGGTTCAGGCGGCACCCTACCGTGCGGATCGCAACACGCGGCGCGGGTGTGTCATCCTGCATGGAGTGCAAATCAGCCATTGGGCTTAAGGATTGCCCCGGTTGCCGCGTTCTGCACCATGCTGGCATAGCGTGCGAGGTAGCCGGTGGTAATCTTCGGCTCGCGCGGGACCCATGCGGTGCGGCGCGCTTCGATGACCTCATCGCTGAGGTCGACCTCAATCATGCGGGCATTGATGTCGATCCGGATCGTGTCGCCGTCCTCCACCAAGCCAATCAGGCCTCCCTCGGCCGCCTCGGGAGAGACATGCCCGATGCAGGCACCGCGCGTGCCGCCGGAGAAGCGGCCGTCGGTGATGAGCGCCACGCTCTCGCCGAGGCCTTCACCCATGATGTACGAGGTCGGGGCCAGCATTTCCTGCATGCCCGGACCGCCCTTAGGGCCTTCGTAGCGAATCACCACGACGTGTCCCGGCTGCACCTTGCCTCCGAGAATGCCATCGCAGGCGTCCTCCTGAGACTCAAAGATGATGGCTTTGCCCTCGAACTTCAGAATGTTCGCCGTAACACTGGCCTTCTTGACGACCGCGCCACGCTCTGCCAGGTTGCCGTACAGAATCGTGAGGCCACCATCCGCCGAGTAGGCCTTTTCGATGGGGTGAATCACGTCGGCGTTGAGGACCTTCCTGCGACTGATGTTCTGGTGAAGCGTCTTGCCTGTCACTGTGATGCATTCACCCTTCAACAGCCCCTTGACTCGTGAGAGCTCTTTTAGAATGGCGCTGATACCGCCGGCCGCGTCCACATCCTCGATATGGTAGTGCGAGGAGGGCGCCACCTTGCAGATGTTGGGGCAGCGCGCCGCGATCTCATTGATGCGACGCAGGTCGTAATCGATCCCGGCCTCATGCGCGATGGAGAGGGTATGCAGCACGGTATTCGTGCTGCCGCCCATAGCCATATCGAGAATAAACGCGTTGTCGATGGAGTCCCGCGTGACGATGTCGCGGGGTAGGGGACCGCCCTCAAGCGCCATCTCAACAACGCGCTTCGCGGCCTTGCGGTAGAGCGCCTTGCGGGCGGGATCGACCGCCAGCACGGTGCCGTTACCCGGCAGCGAGAACCCCAGTGCCTCACAGAGGCAGTTCATCGAGTTGGCCGTGAACATGCCGGAACAGGAGCCGCAGGTTGGGCAGGCGTTCTTCTCTATATCAGAAAGCTGCGCGTCATCGATCGTGCCCTTCTGGTGCTGGGCTACGCCTTCGAATACGCTGATGAGATCGACCACTTGGCCCTCGGCCGTTTTGCCGGCCGCCATCGGTCCGCCACTGCACATGATGGTCGGGATATTGCAGCGGATGGCACCCATCATCATGCCGGGCACAATCTTGTCGCAGTTGGGGATACAGAGCATGGCATCAAAGCAGTGTGCGTTGACCATGGCCTCCACGGAGTCCGCAATCACTTCGCGGCTGGGCAGGGAGTACTTCATGCCTTCGTGTCCCATAGCCA
>JAOZSS010000221.1 GCA_029939545.1 Kiritimatiellia bacterium
ATAAAAATTGAATGAAGATATTCCTTTGTTTCACGGAGCTTCATTTCAGCTATCAGAAACAAGGAGTCTATGTTGAACAGTTGAAGCGGTGGTTGCAGCACTACCGCCGCGATCAGTTGCTTGTGCTGGACAGCGCGCTTCTGTTCGAGAATCCGGCCGACTGCTACGCCAAAGTCCTCGACTTCCTCGACCTGCCGCCCTATGAGCCGAACTCCTTCCCCGTGCTCTACCAGGGGATCTACAAAGACACCATGCACCCGGAAACCCGAGAGCGCCTACTGCAATACTACCGCCCACACAACGAAAAACTCGCCCATCTACTACAAAACCCCCTTCAACAGGAACCAATAGCCCACCCTAAAAGACCATGACGATAAGAATCACGATCGTCGCTCTTATCGTCACGCTGCCGAACCACAGCTGATGAGGCACAGCAGCGGCATCTCACTGAGCCTACCACCACGCAACTCATTACACCCCAAGAACCAGCGATAAGCACCCATTTATCGACACCACCCCATCCCGCATCCGCCTCACGACAAACCTACAGACATGACGATAACAATCACGATCGTGATTCTTATCGTCACTATCCCCCTACTCCCGAGACAGCCGACATAAGGCACAGACGGAGGCATCAAGAGGCACCATCCCGTGCGTGCTCACATCGTCGCGCTGACCATGATAGGCCAGAAGCGAACGTCGCCAATCCATTCAGCGACACCAACCAGAGCCCTGCGCCGTTCTGCTACACCTCCACCACACCCGGCTCCCCGCCCCTTCTCCAAGGATGACGATAAGATTCACGATCGGAATTCTTATCGTCACGGTTGGTCGAATGATCCGCGGTAGCCGTGTGCGATGGCGGGCATGGTGGTGGCGGCAGACTACTTACCGCGCTTCTTCAGGTTCGCCTTCACGCCATCTATAAACGCCTGGTGGATGCCCAGCACGGCGCCACCAAGGTAGTGCTCCGGGAGCAGATCACGGGGCAGCAGGGGATCGCCAGTCATGACGGACTCGTACGCCTTCATCTCTTCGCGGGCCATGCAACGCAGCTCTTCGCCGACATATTCTCCGGCACACACCTTCTCCAGCCTCGGCCCGTAACTATCATGGTACCACTTGTGTTGTTCGTGCAGCGCCTCCCATGGCCACGCATTCCGCACGATTTGCATCGCGTCCATTCCCAGCACGGTCTCCGATCGAAAGAGATACGCATAGCGGCCTACATCAGCACCGTCGCATAGGTCGGCGAACGCTGGCCGGATATCACGAGGCGTAACGTAGACACTCTTCTGCAAACAGCCCATCTTCTGCAGTTTCAGGAAACGACGCAGCACATCTCGATACTCCCTGCTCGTTTCCGGCACATCATAGAGAAACAGGTACCAATACCCATTCCACTCTGTATCCCACAGCTTGTCAGGCCTGTACAACGAAGCCATGGCCGCCCGGGCCGGATCTGTCAAAACCAGGCGCTTCGTTCCGTCACGCTCCTCGACCACGAGCAGGCCAGCCTTCTTCAGTCGGTGGACTGCCGCCCTGAAAGCCGCGCGGGTCGGGAAGATCTCGATGTCAGGAAACCGCCGCTCCCCCAGCGAGAAGAATATCTCACCGTATACCCCAAGAAGGTTGAGCAGCTCTGCCCCCACCCGCCGGCGCAACACCGGTCCCGACAGATCCGCACTTTGCCATTGCTTTTGCATCAGCTCTCAAGCATGACGATAAGGCTCACGATCGTCAATCTTATCGTCATGCTTTCGAAAGATGATTAGCGACGGACCTTAAGTCGATTTCGATACCAGGGGATTTACAAGGATACAATGCAACCGGAGACGAGAGAGGGCTGCTTGAGTATTATCGGCTGTATAATGATGAGCTGTTTCAGCTTCTGGGTGAGGCGTTTGACTGGGGATAGTGAGGCCGGAGGTCCCTCCTTCGCTGAAGCTTCCTCCTCCGCCCTGTGGGCTCTGGAGGACAAGTCGGAGGGCAGGCGGAGCGGATGTCAGAGGTCGGAGCGGAACTACATATTCGGCGCTTTGCCTGCCCGCCGTAGTCCTGGGCGAAGGCTGGGGTGCGGTATTATAGTCGCCCCAACACCTTCTGCCTGAGCGTCCATATCCAGAAGCGAGCTGTGTGTGGCTTTCCGTCACTCACGAACAGATCCCTGCGCTCACGGTACGGTTCGATGAACTCGATGTAGTCCTGAAGGTCGGCAGCCTGCGAGAAGAATACCTGCTCTTCGGGTTCAACCGTCTCGCCATGGAAGAACATGCTGCCGTCCTCTACTCTCAGCGTCTTACCGATGGGGCAAGTGAGGTGCGCTTGGGGCAACATCAGCATCGGGGGTCTTGAATATCTACGATGCGCGTCGCCCGCACATACGGAGACAGGCCGCCGCCGACATCAAGGATTGAACCCGTGTGGCGCTCGAGAATGGAGCGTGCTTCAGCGGGGATCCAGGGACTGCTATATGTTCGCATACTGCTCCAGAGGACGACGCTCCATCACAAGTCGTCGCCCATGACGTCAGGAGTCCCACTCCAGCCGGATCGTCTTCCCTGGGTAATCTATACTCACCCAAAACACCTCGAGGCAACCCTGAACGCCCAGCAACGGAGGGATGCCGCTACGCCCACAACAATCACATCCGAGTAAGCCAGTAATTCGGATGCTGTCGCGTATGCATAACAGCCAATACCACCACCGCAGCAGAATCGATCCTGTAAAGGAGTCCGTATGGAAAGCGGTGTATCAACCGACGGCGTATATCGTAGCGGATCACGGGCCACTGCCCGGGCGCACGTCCCAGATCCTCCATTGCCGATTCTATCTTGTCCAGGAACTGGTGGCCCAAGCCGGGGGCCTGCAGCTCGTAGTACTTTGCCGCATCAATCATCTCCTGTCTGGCCGGTTCGAGAACAACAATCGGCTTCATGCGAGACTCGCACGGGCGTCCCGGATCGCCTCGACGGCCGGGGCTCCCATGATCCGCCCGCTCTTGTATTGTCGATAGCGCTCCTCCGCTTCCTTCAGCCAGAGGAGTTCATTCTCGCCATTATCCACGTCGTCCAGGCTGGCAATGAGATGTTCGGCCAGCACAGCCCTTTCTCTGACCGGCAACTGTAGCGCCTGCGATTCACATTCGAGTAGTTGTGGTGCCATAATACGATAACCTCCTTATTCAGATTCCATTGTATATCGAGGGACATGGAATATCAATGCAAGGAAGACCTGGAATGCTTACTTCCAGATCATCCACCGCTGCCAGTTAGGTCTAGCGATTCTGCCTATCCATGCCCGCCAACCACCTCGCCATACATGGCCATATACTGCGGATAGGCTGCCGGCCAGGAGAAGTGGGACTCAACATGCTGTCGACTTCGGGGTGCGACATCCTGCAATGCGGTTCTAATCTGCGGCCACTGTGCCGCCAGAAAGCCCGCCGTTGTCACATCCGTCAGCCAGCCACCCTCCCCCACCACGTATTGCAGGCGAGGACTGTGGTGGGCGATGACGGGAATACCACAGGCCATGGATTCGTAGCGGTCGGGGTCAGCCCTTAAATAATAAGTGTTGACGTGTCGGGCTCGGGCC
>JAOZSS010000222.1 GCA_029939545.1 Kiritimatiellia bacterium
GAAAATGGGGGGCGCTTAGTCGCATGAGTGAGAGCGGAAGACCGGTTACACCCAATTCACGAGACGGACGTCAAACTCGGGCTGACCAAGAATGTGTTTCTTGACCGTACAGAGGTTCGCCGTCTTGATGATGGCGTTGCGATATTTCTCGGGGAAGTCTGCGGGCAGCGTAATGTCTATGCTGATGGGGGTAAACAACTTCTTAGCGTCGTCACGCTCTGCATGCAACTGAACGGCCAGCCCTTCCGTATTGAGGTCGCGTGCCTGACAGAACTCCAACACATAGATCCCCGCACACGTTGCAAGCGAGACGAAGAAAAGGTCGAACGGCTCCGGGGCCGACGCTTTCCCCCCGTTCTTTACCGACTGATCGGTCTGAACAGTGAACCCGTTGTAGTGTGCCGCGACCCGCTTTTCACCGGGAAAGGTTACGGAAAACTCTTTCTTCATTGCACTATCCTTTCAGTCCCATTTTTTTGAACAGGGTCATGGCCGGACACCAGTTGGTGATGGCCGACTGAAGAAGGTTAACAGCGATGAAGACTGTAAGCCACACCCAGTTCGGGTGTACCCAACGTGTCAGCGCCAAGCTCACGAGAATCATCACGCCCGCCATCAATCTCAATGCCCGATTAACCGTCATTATCTGCCCTCCCTAGAAACTGAATCGCACCGATCCGTTTACGTTGTTGTTGTCCCTGAACTGGCTCAAGAAAGTGTGCTCATCATCTCCAAAGAAGATGCTCCCGCCCAGCGTTGCCTGCCAGCGGTCGGAGATCTTGTAGGTGGCGGTCGGCTTCACGTAACCGTCGTCCTCGTTCGGGGAGTAGCGGGCAAAACAACTTAACACCAGGTTCTGGTTCATCGCCAGGTAGGTCAGGCGGAGGGTGACGGTGTGCCGATCTTCGTCGCGCACGGTATCGGTCGGTGCCATCTTGGACTCCAGCGCAGCCACATGCTCGTCGTGGTCGAGCATCCGCTCCACAAAATACTGTACGCCCATCGTCAGATCGGTTGCGATCTCGCGCTCGTAGCCCAGGAGCAACCGGACTTCGCTATTGTTGATGAACGGATCGCATCCCTCGCGATCGTCGAATGAATCATAGTAGCCGGTCTCGACGTACACAATGCCGTTGCCCAGTGGCCCGCGCGCGCTGGCGCCATAGACCGCCAGCCCCGGGAAGAGCCACTGACCTGTGTCTGGATCCATTCCACCCGGACTCTTCCAGTAGCCATGGTAGCCGTAGAGCGCCAGCTCGAAGGCACCCATAGTGCGGTAGACCCGCACCGCCACCTCGTCATCCTCAAACCAGTCATCTGGTCGATCGGTCAACAAGACCGACTCCTGCCCTACGACCGCCTGGCCGTTCCAGTATGACAGTCGCTCGCCTGTGATGTGACGGTCGGCGTCAAAACGCGGCGTGTAGGCTACGTCTATGTTAACGAACTCGGGAAACACACTCACGAACAGGGCGTCGGACGGCACCTTGAGGTATTCGTCGTCGCGCCCCAGAAAAAAGGACTGCCAATCCTTCGGGAAGAGGTCGTTAATGAATACCAGATCACCGGTTCCCCATGTCAGCACCTGGCGGCCCACTTTCAGGTCCATCCAACTCAGTGGTGAGACCAGGATATTGGCCTGCCGCAGGTCAAAGAACCCTTCACCGGTCTCAAGATCGACGTCATCACGCTGCGCGGTCACGTCATCATAGATCAGGGCACCCTTCAACTGGACCGTGAAGAGATCGTGATACCAGAGCGCATCGCCCTGCAACCGCAGTTCGTTAAGCGAGCGATAGCCTTCGAGCGACTGGTCCTCCACTCGCTCGCCGTAGCGGTACTCGCCAAAGCCATGCAGCTCAATATCCGCAGCGCACGCAGCAAACGCTGCCCACACACTCACACACCCACACACCCACACACGCTTCACCGGGTCACCTCCCGGGGCGGTCGACGCAGGAAGCGTTCCGTGAACAGCCGATCTTTGAGCCCGATGTCGAGCTTGACGTCCGCGAATGTGTTGACGGTCTTTGTTCCCGCGGATAGATCCTCCACGTAGGACTCCACTACGGTCGGGTAGCCCTGCACCGTCTCAACCTTGTCCGCGACGACCCGCCGACTAAGGGTGCCGTTCTTGTCGAGATACTCCGCTTTGCGAGGAAGGAAGGACTCCTTGTCAATCCACACTGTATAGGAAGAAAACTCGACCGAGCCGGGATCTTTGGGCGTGTTCTTAATCACGTACTGTGTCTCCGTCGTTTCAACCAGCTCGTGCGTGTCTTCCTCCAGACCGCGGCCCGAGACGTCTTCGTACAGGAAGTCCGATCCCACAAAACTTGTGCGCTTGTCACCCGGTGCGATCCGCTTCACAAGGTTCAGCGCAGGCAGGAACAGCCAGCGATCATCGTTGCCGCCCGGGCGCTTGTGCACAAGGTAGGCCATCTTACGTACATCTGCCGGCGCGGTGAAGTAGACATAGAACTTCTGGCCCATCCCCTCGTCCGCATTGCGGCGCAGAATCGCAAACTCGCGCGTGCGCCCGTCCGACATCACCATCTTCACCTTGGCCGAGCCGTCCTTGCCGGCGTAGTACGATGCCCGGTTGGCCTTCTCGACAATGGCGTTGGCATCCAACTCCTGTCCCATAACGGAAGCGGCCAAGCTCCCAATCGCCAGTCCTGTTATCAATACGATCCTCATAGGTTCTCTCCCTTTGTTTCCTGTCCCTGTATTTCGTCGGAATGCGGCAGGCCCTCCTCGACGCGGGCTCTGAAAACCCATCGCTGGAGCACGGTCAGTAGTGCCGGCAACACCAATAGCGTGGCCATCCATGACACTGCCATGATGGTCGCGAGGAATAACCCAACGGTACGGTACGGCAGCAACGGAGCGATCAAGAGCGGCGTGAAGCCGACCGAGATGGTGATCGCGTTGCGACTGATCGCCATGGCGGGCTCGGCAAACATCGGCGCGCAGGTCTTCTGCCACGACCCGAACCGCCTATGTTCTTCGCGGGCACGCTCAAGGAAGTGGATCGCAAAATCGACACTAAGCCCCAAGGTCAGAGAAGACAGTATCGCCACGGGCATGTCGTAGTCCTTGCCCATCCAGCCGATCAGTCCGTAGATAAAGAGAATCGTCAGCGATAGCGGCGCCATGGCCAGCAGGCCGTAGAGGGGCGACCGGAACAGCACCATCATCATCACCAACACCACGGCAAAACTGCTGATCAGTGACGAGAACATGCCCCGCACCATCTTGTCTTGCCACACGACGTTGAGATAGGTCAGGCCGGCCCACCCGACCTCCAGCTTAACCGGTGGCGGGTTGGCCGCCATGTAGCGATCGACCTCTTCAACCACAGCCTGCATATCGCGATTGTCACCGCTCGTGAGCTGCACCCAGATGTTGGCTTCCTGGTAGTCCTTCGTGACGAGATGGAAGAGCGAGTCGCGTTTCTTCATCCCTTCGAGCTGAATGAATACCTGGCCGACGGCGGCCGCCTCGTCAGGAATCGCAAAGAACGCATCGTTGCGCGCCTCCAACATGGCTGTTTCCTCGTCGGACAGATCGACTC
>JAOZSS010000223.1 GCA_029939545.1 Kiritimatiellia bacterium
GTAGCGGTCGGGGTCAGCCCTTAAATAATAAGTGTTGACGTGTCGGGCTCGGGCCGGTACTCTGATGGCATGGCACGCACACTGCGCATAGAGTACCCCGGTGCGATCTACCATATCACCTGTCGATTGGTGGGGTCGTGGCGGGATGGGGATCGGGAGTTGTTCAGCGACCGGTGGCGCTTTCTGGACGCGTTGGCGGCGCGTGTGAATGCTTTCGGCGTTGTACTGCACCAGTACGTTCTGATGCAGAACCATACACACTTGGTCATCGAGACGCCGCGGGGGAACTGCTCTGCGTTCATGAAATCGCTGCTGACCTCCTATACGGTCTATGACAGGAACACCGGCCGGGCAGCGAAGCAGCCCGGAAGACGCCTGACTCCGTGGTTGATTCTGCTCCTCTCCCTCACCGTCTCATGCCGTCGTCCATCCAAACCCGTCGCCCGGGAATGGACTACTATGGGCACGTTTGCTTCCGTTAGCGTCAGTGCGGTGGCGGCAGACACACTTGCCGATTGCGCCGCGCAGGCACATGAGATCTTTGAGGCGCTGAACCAATCGCTCAGCACCTACATCACCACCAGCGAGGTCTCACGCCTGAACGCCACGGCGGGCGGCGAGCCCATTGCGATCTCCCCGGCCACGGGCGAGATGCTTCAGCTCGCCCGACGCTACGGCGCGATCACGGGCGGTGCCTTCGATATCTCGGTGACACCGCTGATGCAGCTCTGGGGTTTCCGCGAGGGGGCCCCTCCGTCGTTGCTGCCCGAGGCCACCGACCGTGAAGCGCTGCTTCCCCTGGTGGACTATCGGCTCATCGAGCTTGGCGAGGGGACGGCACGGCTTCCGAAGAGAGGGATGCGCGTGGATCTCGGCGGAATCGCCAAGGGCTATGCCGTGGATGCCGGTTTTGACGCGATCGCCGCGGCCGGGCATCGCGACATACTGGTGAATCTCGGCGGCAATATGCGGGGTAGTGGACTTGCCGCCCCCGACCGCGCTTGGCGGGTTGGGGTGCGCAACCCGTTTGATCGGTCCGAGCTGCTGGGTACCGTGAACCTGCCCGATGGCTGGGCCGTGGCCACCTCCGGCAACTACGAAAAGTTTGTTGAGATCGATGGGCAGCGTTATGCGCACATCATGGATCCCCGTACGGGCCAGCCCGTGCAGGGCATGGCGGGCGTCTCCGTGCTGAGCCGCCGCGCGGTAGAAGCCGACGCTCTCTCAACTGCCCTGTTCGTAGTGGGCATGGACGGAGCCGGGGAGATACTGAAGCAGACCCCCGATTCCGAAGCATTATGGGTCCCCGACCGTCGTCCCGTTGAGATTCACATGACCCCCGGCTTTGCCGAGCATTTCACGCCGTTGCCTGCCTACCAAAACTCCATCCGCCCTATCCCCTAACCCAACAGGTTCCCGCAGTGGGATATAGCGTCCCCTGACCCAAGCGGAGGCCCGGGGGAAGGGTTCGCAGGCCTTAGCGGTTCGGTATTCTGAGCCGGTCCAGCCAAGAACCCTTCCCCCCGGCCGGAGCGCTCGTTACCGCCGAACTCGCGCGTTTCCCTGCCACACACTCCACACCTGCTCTTCATCCGCAGGCTGGGCATAGTCGGTCAGGAGCGTGGTCGTCAGCGCACCAGTGGCCCAGCCGAACTGGATCCACTTCTCCGGTGCCCACCCCTTGAGAATCGCGTAGAGCAGGCCGCCGACGAATCCGTCGCCGCCGCCGATGCGGTCGAGCACACCGATCTCGCGCGGCTCCACCACGTGCCAGTTGCCGTCCTCCGAGACAATCCCACCCCAGCGGTGGCAGTTCGCGTTGACCACGTCGCGCAGTGTGGTTGCGAAGACCGACGCATTGGGATAGTGCGCCTTGACCCGTTCGATCATGCCTTTGAACCCGTCAATCTTCGCCGCGAGATCCTGGCCGCCGGCCTCGGGTCCCTCGATACCGAGGCAGAGCTGGAAGTCCTCCTCGTTGCCGATGAGGATATCCGAGACCCCCGCGATCTCTGAGAAGATCCCGTGCAGCTCCTCTTCGCGTCCGGTCCAGAAGGAGGCGCGGTGATTCAGGTCAAACGAGATGCGCGTGCCGTGCTGTTTGGCCGCCCGTGCAATATCGAGACAGAACTGACCCGTCTCCGGAGAGAGCGCGGCAATCAGACCGGAGAGGTGTACCACCTGCACGCCTTCGTCGCCGAAGATGCGCTCGAGATCGAAATCTTTCACGTTGAGCGTGCGGCCCACTTCGCCGGCACGGTCGTTCTGAACGCGCGGACCGCGCGAGCCGGTGCCGCTGTCGGCCAGGTTGAACTGATGGCGGTAGCCCCACGGATCGCCCTGTTCAACCTCCGGCCCCTCGACATCCATATGGCGCCGGGCGAGGTCATCCTTGATCAGCCGCGCGATCGGGCTGCCCTTGACGAAAGCGGTCAACACTTTCACCGGCAATCCCAGGAACGACAACACACTCGCCACATTACTCTCCGCGCTCGTCACCTGGATCTTGAACGTGTCGCTGCAATGAAACGGCTGCCCGTTCTCCGGCGTCAACCGAACCCCCATACTGGTCGCCACCAACAACGAATACGTACAGTCAGATTTCAACTCAATGCTCACAGCCATTCTCCCCTATGAAGTTACGAAACATCACAACACTGTAGCGGGGTTGTCTATGTGGAGCAAGAGCAACGATCCCGATGCCGATTCAGAAAAGGCAGACAACGCCTACGGGCTGGACCACCAACCCCGGTTGGGTAGGCGTGTCGTTCATTTCAGAAGAGGAAGGAGAGGGGATTAATGACCCTGTCAAACAAAGCATCTTCGCTCACACGCGTAGCCACCCCACCGGTGCAGATGAGAACGTTTTGAACGCTGTGTCTCGCCGGTGGCGAATAGTGCGAGAAGGATACCCGGATCTTGCGTGCATCCGTGATCGAAATGGGGGTCGTATTGTGCCTGACCTCACAGAGCGTGATGACGCGATCGGCGCGCTTGTACATGAGGTCGATTTGGAAACCCCTATCGGTGGTAGTTGTATCTCTGCTAAAAAAGGCACCTGACTCGTAATCCACATCAGCAAATCCCAGCGTCTCTGCGATGAGGTGAGCGTGGTTGCGGCAGTATCGCTCCAGGCCGTACCCTAGCCATTGTTCAAGCTGCTGTACCCTAAAGGCTTTCGCTGGCGTGCTCTGGTAGCGCCCCTGTTGGATATCGCTCAACTTTGGTTCTATAAGGCGATGGTAGAACTGCAGGTATGGATCGCTGATCTCATACCGGGCCAGCAGGCTGGTTGTCTTCTTGTCAAAGGGGGTGTACCGCCTTACGAAGCCGCAGAGCTCCAGATCCCGAAGGACGTTTGTCAGGTTGCTTCCCGAAGCAATGCCCAGACGTTCGGCAATCTCGCTCCTTGCGGCATGTCGCTTCCCCGCAAGAAAGGCGATCACTCTCTTGTAGTGAGGATTGCTCTCAAGGCTGCTCACAAAGATCCGCTCGTATTCACCGCTGAAGAAACCCGCCTGGGTGAACGAGTGCTGCGCCATGGACAGGAATACTGACGACGCCTC
>JAOZSS010000224.1 GCA_029939545.1 Kiritimatiellia bacterium
TGGGGGGCGCTTAGTCGCATGAGTGAGAGCGGAAGACCGGTTACACCCTACCTAACGTATGATCTGGCTGCTGTTGACCGATGTATCGTCAGGCGGAATTTCGATCCGGTCGGTGTTGATGTCGACCAGTTTTGCCAGGTAGTCGGACAGCACGCGCTCGTACTCCGTATCCTGTCCCGCCTGTACCCGTCGCTTGTTGATCTTGCCGAGGCCTTCGTGACCCGCGTCAGCGTCTTTCGCATTGGCGTAGCGCCTGGATGGGTCCGCGTGCAGCAGCTTGCGCAGCATCGATACCATGTCTTCGTTTTCCAGGACGTCCACCGGCAGCAGGTTGGGCAGGTTCTCGACCAGGTCGCGCTTGACCGCCAGCAACTTCTTCTCGCTAGGGCTTGGATCGTCCAGTAGGGGCCGCCCGCGCAACATCTCCACCGCCACCACTCCCACACTGAAGAGGTCCGACTCCGGTCCGCTCGGCTTCCGCTCATGCGTTTCGATCGACATATACATCGGTGAGCCCAGCAGAAAACTGAGTTCTTCGCCCACGGTTACGGCACGGCCGAAGTCGATCAGCTTCACATAGCCCAACCGGTCAAACATGATATTGGCGGGTTTCACATCCGAGTGCAGGAAGTTCATCTCGTGTAGTCGCTCGAGTCCTCGTATCACGCCGCGCAGGATGTAGAGCACAAGCCCTGGGCGCACGCTGATCCGGTCGCCCTCCAGGCGAAACAGTACGCGCGTGAATTCCGCCATCTCCGCGGCCGTGCTCTGTTCCATAGCCCGGTCGAGGTGTTTGCGTGAGAGGAACGTGCGCAGGTCGATCCCGTCGACCGCCTCCATCTGCACGTAGCCGATTCCGTACGTTTCTTCGTATGTGTGGCGCGTTACGATGTTGGGACTCTGTAGACGCTGGAGCTGTGAGATTTGGGAGGCAATACGACCCATGTCGGTCCAGTACTCTTCCGGACTGCGGTAGAGCGCCGGATCGAACACCTTGATGGCGTGCTTGGTAATGCACCCGCGCGCGCCCTGCCTGAGCCCGAGAAACACCGCCCCCTGTCGGCCCTGTCCCAGCTTGCGCAGAAACTGGTAGGCCACCGGGTAGTAGATCGCGCGTGTATCCAGTAGTGCCTGGTAGTTACGCTGGAGTTGCCCCATCGTCATCGCCGAGGGCGACGCGGCCAGGGTCTGTTCCGCCGGCGTTTCGCGCCCGAGCAGGTTGATCTTAGCTGTCTTCTTCATTTTATCTCTAAAACAGATGTGGCTTCACGACGACGCCACCGGCCTCGTGCCGGTGGAGCGGACGACTCAAACAGAGAATGGCTTGTCATGCAAGTTATCATGCGTCCGGAATTGCGAGAGTTCAGAAAGACACTCCCTCTTCGCTCTCATAGGGCTCCGATCATTCGCCAGGAAGATCGAACCCAAAATACCCGACCGCATTACGGTAACAGATCCCATCCACCATATCGCCCACCAGCGCCATATCGTTGGGGATGAGCCCGTTCACCATGTCATCGCCCAGCATGTTGCAGAGAATTCTCCGGAAATACTCGTGACGCGTGTACGAAAGGAACGAGCGGCTATCGGTCAACATGCCAACAAAGCGGCTCAACAGTCCGAGTTGCGACACGCTCTCCATCTGGCGCTTCATCCCGTCCATCTGGTCCAGGAACCACCAGCCGCTGCCATGCTGAATCTTGCCCGGGATCGAGCCGTCCTGAAAGTTCCCGCACATTGTCACCAACAGTTCGTTGTCGCGCGGATTCAGGTTGTAGAGAATCGTGCGCGCCAGCTTCCCGTTCCGGTTCAGCCGATCCAATAACCGGGAGAGCGGGCGCCCCACTTCCACATCCGCGATAGAGTCGAACCCGATGTCCGGACCGGCCTGCTCAAACATCGCTGAGTTGTTGTTGCGCAAGGCACCGTAATGGAATTGCTGCGTCCAGTCCTTCTCGGCATCCATCTCGCCGAAAAGCACGAGCATGGCTGACTTGAAGGCCAACACCTCGTCCGCACTCAGCTCGCCGCCGCTCCTGACTTTATCAAAAATGCGCTCGATCGCTTCATCCGTATAGTCAGCGGCGTAGATCGTCTCAATGCCGTGGTCCGAAAGACGGCACCCCACCGAGTGAAAGAAACCGTGACGCTGGCGCAGTGCCTCTACATAGGAGGCAAAGCTGCCGATCTCGACATCTGCCGTTGCCGCAAGCCGGTCGACCCATGCATTGAACGGTGCGGCGGATTCGACCGCCATCCCTTTATCAGGTCGCCATGTCGGAAGCACCTGGATGTCGAAGCCCGGGTCTGCTGCGATCGCCTGGTGGTGTTTCAGAGAATCAATGGGGTCATCCGTGGTGCAGACCAGCACCACCTTCGATAGCTTCATCAGGCCGCGCGCCGAGAACTCCGGCTGCGCCAACCGTGCATTGCCGGCTTCCCATATGGCATTGGCGGTTTCCGGCGAGAGCAAATCTGTGATTCCGAAGTAACGCGCCAGCTCGAGCTGGGTCCAGTGATAGAGCGGATTGCGGAGCAGATGTGGCATCGTGGCGGCCCACTGATCGAACGTCTCGCGTGCCGACGCATCGCCGGTGCAGTAGCGCTCCGCCACCCCATCGCTGCGCATGGCACGCCACTTATAATGGTCGCCAGCCAGCCAGGCCTCGGTCATGTCGACAAAGCGCTTGTCCTCGGCGATCTCCGCCGGTGGTAAGTGGCAGTGATAGTCGATAATAGGCAGATCACGGGCATAGTCGTGATAAAGCGTGCGCGCCTGATCCGACTGAAGCAGAAAATCGTCGTGTATGAACGGTCTCGCAGTCATGCTGGTACTCTACTCTGCCTTGCCGAGTCAGTGCAACAAAAGGGTTGCTGGACACTCCCTCGTTCTGGGCGGGATAGAAAACCTTGAGATCCCTTGGCAAGCGCGGGATGACAATTCCTTAGCGTCTTCTGTCATGCCGAGCGAAGCCGAGACATCTCCGCCTCCCCGTGGGGTCGATTTGCGGGCTACTAACGCCTAGCCAAATATATTTGAAATTTATTGGTTGAGCAGCGCGGGTACGCGCGGCCGCCATATCCTGCGTGCCTACTCAAAGAACTCCTTCGTCAAACAGCATGAAAAGGACCACACGTTTCTACGTATCGGGACGTGCTCGAATAACCTCAAAGACGTTGGCCAGAAGAAAGCCCTGAAACACCTGCCCGAGGTGGCCGCGAAACGCCAGGCGGTGAATGATCGCTTCGCCGATGCGCAAGGCGAGAATCTCACTGTTGAAAGGGACTACCTCCTGTTGGAAAAGCTGGCTCAACCGAATCCTCCGTCCCATCGCGGGAAGCCTCTTCAATCGGCCGCCGGAATCCACTCTGAAACCCCGTTCAAAACTTCAGGCCCAGTACCGGCAAACGACCATCTGATCGCCCTGCTCAAAGCGGCCCGACACACTGCCTGCAGCACAACATAACGCACCGGTCGCAGGCACCGGGCTGCCCGCGACAGAAAATACGCTTGAACCTGTAAGGAGCAGTTAAACTACGAAATACGCGAAACACAC
>JAOZSS010000225.1:0-743 GCA_029939545.1 Kiritimatiellia bacterium
GTCGATGATGCCCACCATGTAGACCCGGTACATCCGCTTCAGCTGAAACGTAAAGATGTCGATCTGCCAGAGCGCGTTGGGAAGCGGGCGCTCGAAACGGCGCACCTGAGGTGGACGTGGGCCCGGCTTCTTCGGTGGATTGCCAACGCCCGCTTCGTTGACCACCGTGCGCACGGTTTCGGCGCTCACCGTGAGCCCTTCTTGGCGACGCAGGTCGTCGCGGATGCGGCGCACGCCGCGCTCCGGGTGCTCGTCGCGACGCTCCAGGATGCGTTGCTCGAGGGTGCGACAGCTGGCCTTGTATTGATGGGAAGAGCTGCGGCGGTACAGGCCGCACAGACCCTCCGAGTCATACTTCCTCTGCCACGCGCCAATAGTTACTGCTGCAACACCAATAATCTCGGCAACTTCGCTGCGAGGCAGACCGTTTTGCAGCGCCTCGAGGGCCAGCAGCTTGATCTCGAGAGGAGTGATCGCAGCCCGTCGACGGCTGGGCGTGCGGCCTTGTACCTGTGGCGTTTCGGCCGGCTGAGCCGGTGGTCTCTTGCGGTTGAACAGTCCCATGTCGGGCCTCCTTTACGTGACCGTGTCGGTCTCCCAGGAGGGGACATGTCAGTTGATTCTTGGGCAGGTGGGGGGCCAGGTATTGTTGGACGCTACAAGTACGTTGCACCCACGCTGTGTGACTCTACCGCTGCAGGCATCTGCTGGAGCACGTACTTCATCTCTGCCGTGACAGACGA
>JAOZSS010000225.1:753-3553 GCA_029939545.1 Kiritimatiellia bacterium
TGTGAGCATCCTGATATGCTAAAGTCGAGGCGCTGTAAGTGCAATGCTGCGAGTGCGGACTGTCAATTTCCAGAGTCTTTCCCCAGGTATTTCCAAAAACATTCCCCAGCTGAAGTGGTGATATTTCCAGAATCATTCCCCACTTCAGGCCAGGTATTTTCATAGTCATTCCCCACCCCGGGGCCTCTCCTATATTTCCGCACATGCCGAGGAGGTATGTGCATGGCATTCAGAGAGGTAGACATGTGGGAAGTTCTTCAGATCCTGAGCCGTCTGGGCCGTGGGGAGAGCAATTCCTCAATCAAGCGCGCCACTGGCGCGGACCGCAAAACCATCCGCAATTACGCGGCCATCGCCGCCGAGTTGGGCTGGACTCCGGACCTGGGCATCGAGCCTGACGAGGCCCTTGCCGGCCGCGTCTACGCCCGAGTTCGGCCCGGTCCTGACGCCGGGCGCGAGACCACCATCGAGCGTGTCCTGGCCTCAGTGGGCCCTCAGCTTGCGCAGTGGTTCAAGGATGAGCCGCAAGACCCGGCCCTGCAGTTAACCAAGGTCCAACAGCTTCTCGGCCGGCAGGGCATCGACGTGGCCTACAGCAGTCTGCGCCGGCACGCCATGAAGCACTACGGGTACCATGACCGGCGGCGCGTCACGGTCCGTATGGCGGACTGTGATCCCGGCGAAGTCGCTCAGCTGGACTTCGGTCAGTTGGGCCGGATCTTCGATCCGATCACCGGCAAGAATCGTGTGTTGCACGCCCTGGTGGTGACCCTGGTCTACAGCCGTCACCAATATGTTCACGTGACCCACAGCCAGAAGCTCGAGGATGTCATCGAGGGCCTGGAAGATGCCTGGCGTTACTTCGACGGCGTACCGCGCCGGCTGATCGTCGACAACATGAAAACGGCCGTCGCCAAACCCGACCGCTATCTGCCGACATTCAACCGGACCTTCGAAGAGTACGCCCGCCATTGCGGCTTCGTGGTCGATGCCGCGGTGGCCCGTCATCCGACCGGCAAGCCCCACGTTGAGCGAAATATTCAGTACGTGCGTGGCAACTTTTTCAAGGGCGAAGACTGGAGCGGCGCGGACCGCGACCAGGTCCAGCAGCGGGCGATCGCCTGGTGCACCGAGACGGCCGGCATGCGTACCCACGGCACGACCGGCAAGAAGCCACTCGCGGTGTTCCGCAAGACCGAGCAGCCGGCGTTACTGCCGGTACCCGGCGAGCGTTTCGATGTCCCGCAATGGGGTGACCACAAGGTCCATCCCGATCACCACGTCAGCTTCCTCAAGGCGTTGTACTCGGTCCCGACCAGGTACATCGGCCAAAAGGTGACCGTTCGTGGCGACAGCCGTCTGGTGCGGATCTACCACGACGGCCAGTTGATCAAGACCCACCCGCGGAAAAGACCCCACGGCCGATCCACCGACTACGATGACTATCCCGCAGAGAAGACAGCCTACGCCCTGCGCGATCCAAAGCGGTTGATCGGGGTCGCCGAAAAGCATGGCCAGCACATAGGTCGGTTCATGACCGAGCTGCTCTCCGGTGACTTCCCCTGGGCACTTCTCCGGCAAGGGCAGGCCTTGCTTCGCCTGACCGACAAGTACGGCGGCCTGGCCTGTGAGCAAGCCTGTCGCCGGGCCTTGGCCTTCGACCTGATCAACGTCAAGCGGGTCGAGAAAATCATCACCAAGGATCTGGCCAGCGCCCCGTTGCCGACCGACGGCAAGCCGGCCAAGGTCATCCAGATTCCTCTGCGCTTCGAGCGCGACCCGGGCAGCTTTGCCCACAACACCCCAAACGAAAACGGAGACAGCCATGGTGGAAATCAGACCGTCGCTGGCCACGGTCCTCAAACGACTGCGCCTGTCGGGGATGCTGCCGATCCTGCCGGACCGAGCGGCCTACGCCCGCAAAGCCCAACTCAGCGAACTGGAGTTCCTGGAACTGACACTGCAGGATGAGATCGATCGCCGGGACAACAAGACGCTCATGACCAGGCTGAGCAGGGCCGGGTTCGAGGAAGAGCAGACACTCGAGGGATTCAACTGGGACGCTCCGGTGACCTTCGATCGTCACCGGGTCCGGGACCTGTTCTCCCTGGGGTTCATCCAGCGCCGGGAGGATGCGATTTTCCTCGGTCCCGCCGGCGTGGGCAAGACGTTCCTCGCCTCGGCCCTCGGCCACACCGCTTGTCGGGCGGGTAACAACGTGTTGTTTCTGCGCGCGGACAAGATGCTCAAACTGGTGCACCAGTCTCGGGCCGACAACAGCACCGAAAAAGTGATGCGCAGCTTCCTGACTCCCGACGTGCTGATCATCGACGACTTCGGCCTGCGCAGGTTGGATGCCCAGCAGTCGAGTGACTTCTACGAGATCATCATCGAGAGGCACCGGCGGTCCACCACGATCGTGACCAGCAACCGGACGATCGAGGAATGGGTGCCGCTGTTTGCCGATCCGATCCTCGCCCAGAGCGCCTTGGATCGGCTGGCCCATAACTCACATCAGGTGGTCATCGAGGGGGAGAGTTATCGCCGGAAGTTGAGCCCCACGCTGGCGGCGAGCCAGGACTACCAAAAGGAGATATGTGAGAAATCATGATGCGCGATTTGTAGTGCTGTGATAAACGTGAGGTCGGCTCCAAGGGGTGGGGAATGATGTTGGAAATGGGTGGGGAATGTTTGTGGAAAATGACACCAGGGGAGAGTGGGCGACGCGGATTGTTTTCCTGTTGCCCGGGATCTACCATCGAAAGATGAGAAGGCGAGACACGGTGAAGAATGTACTCGC
>JAOZSS010000226.1 GCA_029939545.1 Kiritimatiellia bacterium
TAGACGTTTCAGATACACAGCAATCCCCCGCGAAACCCCTATCCCGACACAAACTTGAAAATCTATATCATGGGGTAGGCACTCAATCAACCGCAATATATGGTGCTTTCAGTGGAAATTCACAGGGATATACAGGATGAACGGGATAGGGATATGGAATGCGGCGGCAAGTCCGCCGCATTTCACATCCTCCTGTCCATCCATGTAAATACTCTGGCAACTATTTCTTCATGAACAGTTTCCACACGAGCAGCCAGGTGAGGATGGCGCCGATGCTGATGGCGAGGACGAGGGGCGCGCCTTTTTGCCAGACCAGGATGACGGCCATAGAGGTCCAGAGCCCCCCACCCATGAAGGGCTCGTGGAGGAGCTGTTTGTAGCCGAAGGCGGAGGCGGCGGGGGTCTTGCGCTCGGGATCGGCTACGCGCAGGAGGAGCAGGCCGGTGGCGGTGACGCCCATCGACTGACCCATCTCGGCAATAGCGCGCTCGAACCAGGCGTTGGGAAGCAGGCGCTTGGCGAGCCACATCACGCAGAAGACGTTCCATGCGATGCCGCCCATGATGATGAGAACGAACGGCAGCCAGCCCTTGGCGATGACCTCGATGCGAATCGTGGCGATGGCGGCGACCACGAGGAAGTCGAGTGCCAGCCCGCCCACGCGCTGCATGAGGTGGTGATCCACCGGCGACACCTTGGCAAAGCGGTCGATCGAGATCTGCACGATCAACCCGCCGATCATGCAGAGCGGGAAGAGCGGGAACGCGCGCATGATGGCGTGTTCACCCATGCCGGGGATGTGCGACTCGATCCAGACGAGACCGAGCTTGAGACCGTAACCGATCAGAATGGCGATGCCGATCACGGCGAGATGAAGGGACAGTGCATCAATCGAGTCCGGTGAGACTGTCAGGGCTCCGGCGGACGGACGGTCTTCGGGAAGATAGACGCCGGTCTGGTAGGACTCCTTGAAGTCTTCGATATTCTGGTGACGCTTGATGACGCCGGTACGCACCGCCCAGTTGACCAGCGCCATGCCGACGACGATGGCCGAGATCATGCCGGCCGTGGCCGCGGCCAGCCCGAAGTCGAGTCCGGCTTCCCATCCCATCTGTTTGAAGCTCTCGCCGAGTCCACCGGCGGTGCCGTGTCCGCCCTCGAAACCGACCGGTACGATGACACCGAAGAGCGGACTCGTCTTCATCAACGGCCCGAGAATGATCAGCACCATGCCGAGGCCGACGACATATTGCCCCCATGCCACGATCTGGCCATAGGCGAGCTGGGGTCCGGCCTCTTTCCAGATTCGGGAGAGCGGAGGAATCGTGACGCCGAGAAAGAGCGAGGCGAAGACGACGTTGATCAGGAGTCCGGGCAGCTTGCTCCACCCCCCAATCCATCCGCCCAGTGCCTCATGCCCGACGACCTGCAGCAGGATCAGCCCCATGAGCCCGGCAATCACGGACGACGGCAGGTAGAGCCGCTGCATCAACCGCCACTTCACACGCAGGAGCTTGCCGAGGGCGAGGAGGAGACAGAGGAGCGAGAAGGATTGGATAACATTCATGGTGATCTCCTGTTACGGGGTGTCCACTTCACGCAAGTACCCCCCCCATATGTTGTGTTTTGACGTATTTTTCACTCAGCCGCCACTCTTAGTCTCACCCTTTGTCCCCTCACTTTGTCGAGTACCCTTAGTCTAACTGCCTAGTTGTAACTGCTTGGAGATAAAGAACTAAGCAGTTCGACTAAGTGTACCTGACGAAGGGCGACGACTAAGAAGACGACTAAGTGTTGTGATCTCCGCAGTCTTGTCTGTTTTGCCGTTAATGACGTCCTGCCACATGTAGAAACAACTTGCGTCAAGTGGACACTCCCCTCTCCTGTTTAACCATGTGAACTTTCTTTCATTGGCACCGGATGCGGGAATCGTTTCTTGCGTTTGAAATGGGCAATAGCGTCCATGCTCTGCTCCGCCTTGCGCTCGACGGCTTCGATCGTGTTGAAAGCGTTGTGGGGGAGGGTGATGACGTTGTCGCGCCCGGCCAGGGCCAGTGTGGTGGCGACGGCGGGGTCCGGATCGTCGGCGCGTCCCTCACGCAGTGCGACGGCAAGGGCTTTCTCCTGGGCGTACACATCGAGCCCGATCCCGCCGAGAATGCCCTCGTCGAGGAGCCGGTTTAGATCGGCAGATGGCGACAACTCACCCCGGGCGATATTGATGAAGAGGGTGCCGGGTCGGACCAGCTTCAGCGTCTCGTAGTCGAAATAACCTTCGTTGTCAGGCGTCAGGTTCATGGCGGAGACGAGGATGCTCCCGTGCAACAAGCCCTCCTTCGGCGAGACATAGTGGACCTTCCTGTGACGCTCGACGAGATCGACGCCGCGCACGTCCATGTCGAGTCCCTTCGCGATCTTCACGATCTCGCTGCCGATGTTACCGACACCGAAGACCGAGATGGCGCGTCCCTGGCACTCGAAACCGGTAATGCCGTCACGATGGAATCTCGCGAACTGCTTCATCTGTTTTGGTAGCTTGCGCAGCAGCGCCATCCAGAGCAGGCAGGCCTGCTCGGCCACGGCGCGGTTGCAGTAGAGCGGAAGGTAGCCGGCCGGGATGGGGGCATCCAGCGCGTTGATCCAGGTGACAATGTGGTCGTAGCCGGTGGAGCGGGTTAGGACGGCCTTTATCACGTGGCCCCAGCCGGAGGGGATCTGCGACTGGGTGCGCACGCTGATGATGGGCGCGGGCGGCGCGGCATGGCCGGACTCCTGCACGGTCTTCCACGTGAACCCGGCGCGCAGCTTGCGCGGCAGAACTCGCTTCAGTGCCTCGGCCTCTTCTTCAAAGGCCTCGTAGAAATAGGCGTCGCACATGATGCAATGTCCTTGTAGGGGTCGGTCCTAAAGTTAAAAGTTAACAGCTCTTGCTTATGTAAGGTTTGGGCTGTTTGTTTGTTAACTGTTAACTTTAGGACCGCCCCCTCGCTCTGCACCTTTGGGCTTGTTGTTCTCGTCGAGGACGAGGACGAGCGGGTGATGCGAAGCGAGTTCGTCCTCGTTCAGCACGCAGAAGGTAAAGATAATTAGGCGATCGCCCACACTGCCCTTGTAGGTCGTGGCGCCGTTGAGTCCAATTACGCCGGAGCCGCGTTCGCCCACGATAGCGTAGGTCTCGAAACGCTCGCCGTTATCGACGTTGGCCACAAGAATCTTCTCATAAGGTTGAATCTTGACTGCCTCCATCAGGTCCGGATCGATCGAGAGGCTCCCCTCATACTCGAGCTCGGATTCAGTCACGCGTGCCATATGAAGCTTTGATTTCAGTAAGATCGACTGCATTGTTGTCTCCTTGATTAGGGCAAGAGAACCACGAATGGACACCAATAAACACGAATAAGAGAAAGTGTGCAACTGTGGAAGGCGCTGAAAGCGCGAAAAAGGCAAAGGAGATACCCCAATAAAGGCAATTCCTTCGTACTTCGTAGTTCGGCTGGGGTGTAACCGGTCTTCCGCTCCTGCCTGAGAGAGGAAAAACATAGAAAACAG
>JAOZSS010000227.1 GCA_029939545.1 Kiritimatiellia bacterium
TTGGCAAAGTCGTTGATATCAACCACGAACGCCTGGCGAAGGCAGGACATGTAGAAGTCAAAGAAGTCGTCGTCACTCTGCAAGTTGGTGAGATTCGACCGCTCCGCACGGGCGACAAGTGGATCGGCGTAGGCGCCCTCGGCGCGCTTGCGCTCGACGGTGGCCCGGATCTCTTTAACAATCGCTGCCGCGTCGATCCCGGGGGCGTTGATCTCTAATGTGTCGTCCATAGCGTTGACCTGTGTTGCATTCTCGTCGAATCACTCTACTGCATAAAGAAGTTCGTCCGCTTTTCCTGTCCGATCGTGCTGGACGGGCCGTGACCCGGGAAGATGCGCGTATGATCCGGCAGCATCTGTAGTTTCTTCAGCGACGCGGAAAGCACACGGCTATCACCGCCGTGCAGGTCGGTGCGTCCCACCGAACCGGCAAAGAGCGTGTCACCCGTGATCAATATGGCGTCCTGCTCGAAGTAGATACAGACCCCGCCGGGAGTATGACCGGGCGTCTCGATGATGGAGAAGGTCAGTCCCGCGTGCGTGTAGCTCTCGCCATCCGCGAAATCAATGCGTTCGCTGTCGGGCTGGTGTGGCGCCGTGGAGAAGAACGGGGGAAGCGTGTTGGCCGTCGTAAAAGCCCAGTCCCGGTCGGCCGGATGCATGGCGACGGGGGCGGGGAAGGCCTCGTGGACGGCCGCGAGAGCGGAGACGTGATCGCAATGCCCGTGTGTCATAAGGTAGGCCGCCACGTTCAGTCCACGCTCCTGAAGGTGGGTCACCACGAGCTGCGCTTCCTCCCCGGGATCGATCACGAGCGCCTGCGAGTCGGTTCCCGTGCACACAAAGCAGTTCACCGCGAAATCACCAACCACAACCGTTTCAATCTTCATGGTATCCAACCCGCCATCCGCATTCCGCATTTCGCATTTCCCAAAACCCTACATGTTTGTGCCGGGATATGCAATCTGCTAGGCTGACCCTATGAACATATTGGTGACAGCAGGCCCTACGCGTGAGGCGATTGACCCGGTTCGGTTTCTAAGCAATCGATCATCCGGTCGGATGGGCTTTGCGGTCGCGGCTGCGGCGGCCGAGGCGGGGCATGCCGTTCGCCTGGTCGCGGGGCCGGTTGCGCTGGAGACGCCTGCGGGAGTCGAACGAATCGACGTGGTGTCAGCTGAAGAGATGCGGGCGGCCGTGACGGAGCATGTGGCGTGGTGTGATGCGCTGATCATGGCGGCGGCCGTAGCGGATTGGCGTCCGGCTTCAGTGAGCGACCAGAAGGTGAAGAAAGTCGAGGGCCCCATGCGCCTGGAACTGGAACGGACGACCGATATTCTGATATCAGTCAAGCCTCTCAAGGGCCCCAGAATCTATGTTGGGTTTGCAGCCGAGACAGGCGATCCGGTTCCCGAAGCGACACGCAAGGTCACGGCCAAAGGATTGGATATGATCGTCGCCAATGATGTCAGTCGTCCCGATGCCGGCTTCGAGGTCGCAACCAATGCCGTGACGTTCATCGAGTCAGGCGGAACCATGCGCCACATCGACACCGCAGCGAAGACAGAAATAGCCGCCGCGATCATCCAGTGGCTGGAATCCCAGTCTCGACAGGCTTGATGTCCACCCTCAGGGCGACGACGGATTCTTCATATTCCGCATTCGAATCATCCACCAGAGGCGATATAGTCGCTGACGGTGCGGTAGACGTTCGCGGCGAGCTCCTTGTAGAAGATCGCGCTATCGAAGCCTATGCCGACCAGTGTCCCTCCAAACAGCGCCCGCACCCAGAAGTTGTCCGAGACGAGGAAGAGATAGAAGACCGAGTATCCGGGAATAAGCAGGCAGAGAATGCCCTGGAATATGGTGTCCTTGAATGCCATCAGGATGAGCGCGATGTGCATGAACAGTGCGAGGTAGGGTCCGTAGACCCGCAACATTTCAAGGTAGACAGGCGGCATGACATTGAGGAACCGGATCGCGCCCATCGCTGCAGCCAGCAGCAGGAAGCAGGCCCAGCTCCAGATGACACCGGTCTGCTTGGCAGCCGTCTTGATGTTCCCACGGCTCTGCTGGATATAGCGGTCAAACCGCCAGGCGCTCTCTCCGGTCTCATCCTCTGTAGGTGCGGCGGGCGTCAGTTCCTCGTCAGGTTCGGGAGCACGCTCCTGCTTTCTCAGCTTTAGGCGTTCGTGGACGCTGTCGGTGGGGGAGGAAGGGCTTGCCCGGAGCGGAGCCCCGCAGTCGCGGCAACTGATGGTGTCCATTGCCGCGTATTCCGACAGAACAATAGGGGCGCCGCATTCTTCGCATTTGACTTCAACATCGGCCATGGTCGATTCCTCGATTCTTGACGTCTACTCCATGATCGCTTCAAGATCGCGATTGTGCTGCTCACTGATCCGCGTGATGTCCGCCTTGGCTTTCTGGCCGGCATTCACAGCGGTTCGCCCGGTAAATCCATTGATCAGCGTCTCGGCAGAAGAAGGGGCTGGTTTCGCCTCACGCTTGGGCGCTTCGGCCTTCGTGCAGCCGACGACCAGAGCAATGACGATCAGAAGTGTCACAGAACCTTTCATAGGAGAGATGATGGCGTATTGGCGGGCTGGATTCAAGGTTCAAGGTTAAGGCCCAAGGGTGAATGATACATTCCTCGCTCGCCATCACCAAGCACCCATATTCCGCAGCCTTACGTAAGGCTTAGGTAAGGAGCCGTTGATATTAGAGCCCGCCCGAAAAGGTGTTTCGCCCTGTGAGATTCTCAATATCCAACAGTCAACACTCAAATCCAATTTCCAAGGGGGGGATCTCTTACAGGACTTCACGCAACCTTCCGCAATTCCCGTGTGTATCGCTCGAGGTCTTTCCTTGGATATTGGAAATTCCTTGTTGGATATTGGATAGTCTCCCCGTTTCCCTGCATTTATGTGTTCCCCACCCTTTTCGGATGGGGTCATATTAGGGGGAGAAGCTTCCATGCTCTCAGCATGACGTCATGGCTTGCCAGACCTGATCGGCACTGCGATGTGCCCGCCAAACGAAAAGAGGCTCTTCTGAATAATCTGTGGGTATTTAGGGAAACCTGAGAGCGCTGGCCAGCCTTTTTGTCTGGGTTTTTGGCGATTCTTGGCGGAATGTGGTGGGAAGGAATCTTGGTACGAGATATCGTCTAACAACTAGGCGGTTGGATTAAGGGTACTCGACGAAGAGTGTGGACGAAGAGAGGGACTAAGTGCTCAGGGAATTTGGGAACAGCTAATGGCCGAAATGTTTGGACATGAGAAGCTCAAGGTGTACGAGAAGACGCGAGACTTCGTAGGGCTGCGTTCAGAGCTGTTGGCGCGCATCGATCGCAGAGTGTCTGCGTGCGACCTCCTTGATCGTGGGGCCGAGAGCATACTTCTGAATATCGCCCATGCCAGCAGTTCGTGGTCGCCCAAAGAACGGGTCGTTTATCTGGGACATGCCAATGGTTCAGCACTTGATATGTCGGGATGGATGTCCATAAATCCGGGATCAATGTGGCAGTGATTCTGCCG
>JAOZSS010000228.1 GCA_029939545.1 Kiritimatiellia bacterium
CCTGTTTTCTATGTTTTTCCTCTCTCAGGCAGGAGCGGAAGACCGGTTACACCCTGTATTGGTCGTCCTCCAGCATAATCTGTGTCCTGTGCATAGCGCCCTCCACGCTTCCTTGTTACAGCTACATCATACATCGTGCGATAGCCTCTTCAAGAAAAAGAAGGCGCCCCGGATGTCCGGGGCGCCTTCAGAGTAATCGGGTCAAGCCGCTTACTTCTTAAACGTCACGTCGAGGTAATGGGTCGAGCAGGAGATGCAGGGGTCATAGGCCCGTACGAGCATCTCGAGACTCAATTCCATTTCCTTCTCGGTCTTATCCGCGGCCAGAAGTTCCGGCACCAGCTTATCGAAGTCGCCCTGGATATTGCCGTGGTTCTGGTTGGTTGGGATGATGCAGTTGCCCATCGTGCAGAACCCGTCCTGATCATACTCGTACTCATGGAACAGGATGCCGCGCGGCACTTCGGTTGCGCCGGAGCCACGGCCGAACTTAGTTGGCTCAACAGGCTTCTCGTCCTTGAGTCCGATTTCCAGGAGTTGATCGATGTAACCCACCGACATGTAGACGCTGTGCACGGCCTCCACGAACTGCGCGACGCTGTTCATGTAGGGGTTGAAGCAGGGCGTCTTGAGTCCGAGGCCTTCAGCCAGTTTCTTGGCTTCCGGATGCAGGTTGTCGTAGTTGATGTTGATACGCGCCAGGGCACCCGCCATGTAGCTGTCCATGTTGTGCTTGGCAAACTTGGCCGTGGACTGATCCGTTACATACTCGTTGGTGACCGAGCGGTACTCGCTGACAGCGACCAGTTCGCGTGAGCCATCCGGCATCAGGCATCCGATTGTGCCGTCATAGAGTCCGTACTCCTTGTCGTCGACCAGTCCCATGTACTCGGTCTCACGCGTGAAGTCGGGAATCCCACCCGCCAGCTCGCCGAGCAGCTCGAACGTCGCTACCGCGTCGGGTACCGCCGCGAGGAGCTTCTCTTTCAGCTCGCGCAGGTTATTCTCACCTTCGCGCACGTTGCGGGCGCCGCCGGGCAGGGAGGCGAATCCCCCTACCACCGCACGGGTCGGATGCGTGGAGCGGCCACCGATGCAGCTGCCCCACTCGTGGCCCAGGCGCTTCATTCGTAGTGCGCGCTTGACCACATCGCCATGCGTGGGCACCAGCGGGAAGACCGATGGGGCGCCGAGCAGGTCGGGTGCGACCAGGAAGTAGACGTGCAGGATGTGCGAGTCGAAGTTCTCGGCGTGCTTCAGGACCCGACGCAGCAGGTCGGTCTGTTCCGAGATTTCGATACCCAGGGCCGCTTCACTCGCCTTCAGCGAGGCCAGCGTGTGGCCGATCGAACAGATGCCGCAGATGCGACTCGTGATACGGGCGACTTCGCTGTAGTGGCGGCCACGCACCATCGCTTCGAAGAAACGGGGTGCTTCAGGAACCTGCCACTCACACTTTTCAACCGTGCCGTCGGTCACGTTGACAACGATGTTGCCGTGGCCTTCGACGCGCGTGAGGTGGTGAACGTTAATTTTTGCGTTTTGTGTTGTCATTATGCATCACCTCTGTGATTAGCCGTGAACATGCGGGTCATATCTTTGGCCCAGCGTTCGGGCAGGTCGCCGTTCTCCTTCAATACCAGTTCCATCGCGGCCTCGTTGGGGGTGTCCACCATGCCGCGACAGGCTTCGCAAGGAATCCCCGCCGCCGGACAGGGCGCGCCGCACCCAGCCAGGGCAATCGGGCCCAGGCAATGGCCGCCATCGTCATAGCGACAGACGGTTTCGTTGCGCTTGCACTCCACGCACACGGGGTATGAAGGAATGTAGACCTTCGACGTGCCATGCACGAGCTGTTCCACCACGCGGATGAATTCAGCCTTGTCCATTGGGCACCCGGGAATCTCGTAGTCCACCTTGATGGCGGCCGAGATGGGCAGAGCCTTCTGTGAGTTCAGGTGCGGACGTTTGGCGTCGTCACCGTAGACCTCTTCGGCGTAATCGTCCTGGTGATTCTTCAGCGCGTTGATACCGCCACTCGCCGCACAAGCACCGTAGGCCACGACCACGCCTGCACGTTCGCGGATCTCTTCCAGGCGCCGGCGATCAGCCTCACGCGTGAAAGAACCCTCGATGAAGGCGACATCGATCGGCTCGGTTGTCTTCTCGCTCATGGCCTCCCGGAATTCCACCGGGTCGATATGTTCGAGCAACTCGACGAAGGGTTCGCCGAAGTTTGTCACTTCAATTTGGCAGCCTTCGCAGCTCGCGAAGTCAAACCATGCACATTTGACCTTAGCCATTATATAGCCTCCTCAAGAGTTTCGATTTCCGAGTAGCGGAAGACCGGTCCATCCATGCAGACATACTTGTCGTTGATCTGGCAGTGACCGCACTTGCCGACGCCGCACTTCATGCGGCGCTCGAGGTCCACGTAGATGTTCGAGCGCGGAACGCCGATCTTGTCGAGTTCAATGATGACGAACTTGTACATGATTGGGGGACCACAGATGATGACCTTGGTCTCCGGGGTGATCTCCTCTGCCTTTTCGAAGAGGGTCGTGATCACGCCGACGTTGCCCTTCCAGGCGTCGTCGGGTGTGTCGACCGTTTCCAGGTACTTCATGCAGCTATCACATCGCCACTTCTCGAGATCTGCCTCGAAGAGCAGTTCGTGCGGGCTCTTCGCGCCGAAGAACAGCGTGAACTTCCCGAAGTCTTCGCGATGGTGCAGGATGTACTCGATCATACTGCGCACGGGGCAGAGCCCGATGCCGCCAGCCACGATCAGGACGTCCTGGCCCTTGAACTCGTCAACGGGGAAACCGTTGCCCAGCGGGCCGCGGATGGTCATCGTGTCGCCTGCGTTGAGTTCGCCCAGCGCCTTGGTGACCTTGCCCAGCACGCGTACCACCAAGTCGAAGCTTTCGTCGTTGGTGGGGGAGCTGGCCAGGCCGAGGGGCACTTCGCCGTAGCCGAACAGGCCGGCTTCAACGATCTGGCCCGGCTTGTAGTCAAACTGCTCGCCGCTCTGCAGCTTGAGTTTGAAATGCTTCTCCGTGGACGTGATCATCTGTGCGTCGATGATGTCGGCGACCTGCGGAAGAAATAGGCTCTCGTTGTTATCGTTGCATGTACAGGTCATGTTATTGCTCCAGTATCTTGTTGATCACCGTTGCCGGGTTTGCGATGTCCGCGGTGCAGGCGCCCGAGCAGCGTCCGCAGCCGGTGCAGGCCGGACCGCCCAACTGTTCGTTGAGGTAGGCCGCTTTGCGCATGAAACGGTGGCGGTAGCGCTCGGCGCGCGCTTCGCGGAAGTTCTCGGTGCCGCCCGGTGAGGTGACTTCGGAGAACTCAGTGGTCAGGCAGGCATCCCAGAGACGGAAGCGGGTGCCGGAGGTGCCGTCCACATTCCACTCGTCTTGCACGTCAAAACAGTAGCAGGTGCAGCAGACAATGTTGCAGCTTCCGCAGGAGAAGCACTTCTCCGCACACTCTTCCCACACCGGGGAATCGAAGCTGTTGCGCT
>JAOZSS010000229.1 GCA_029939545.1 Kiritimatiellia bacterium
CACACTATAGGGACGGGTGTATCGCAGCAGGCGTCGATAGGTTGTGGAAGGTGAACTCGTGGTCACGGTTTTCCTCTTACTAGGTCATCGGATTGCTACGCATGAGTGAAGCCGGCGGTAGATGATTCGACCGTCTGACCTAATAGTAAGCCGTGAAGGAAGTCAAGGCTCGACATGACCTGCGGCTTCGGGCTTGCCGGGTAATCCTGCATTCCTCGTCCGAGCTCGGTTGGCACGGGAGAGGGTCCGTCCCACATCCATGACCACATAGAGGGGACGGGGACGGTGCGTCCGCGGCCATAGGCTGTGCATCTTGACATGGTCCACCTGCATGCCCATACTTCTGCCCCATGTCTCAGGTGCGGGTTTCGGTGATCTTGACAACGTATCAGAGCCCCGCCTGGCTCGAGAAGGTGCTGTGGGGCTACTCCGTACAGACGTTCCGAGATTTCGAGATTGTGGTTGCGGACGATGGATCGGGTGCGGAGACCCGGGATGTGATCGACGCGGTGCGCGATGAGACCGGAATGGAAATCCAACACATCTGGCATGCGGACGATGGGTTTCGAAAGTGTGAGATTCTCAACAAGGGCATCATTAGTTCCCGCGCTGATTACCTTGTCTTCTCGGATGGGGACTGTATCCCGCGCAACGACTTCCTCGCAGAGCATGTGAGACACGCCCGGCAGGGCACGTTCCTGACAGGTAGCTATGTCAGGCTTCCAATGACCACTAGCGAACGGATCACAAAGGACGAGATCCTGAGTGGTCGCTGTTTTGACTGGGGCTGGCTTGTCGCTAATGGGTTGCCCGTGACGCGTAAGACGCGCAAGCTGAAGCCGCACAAGCGCTGGGCATGGGTTCTTAACCAGTTGGCCGTTGCGCGCACCAATTTCAAGGGAGGGAACTCATCGGTTTGGAAGGAGGACGTCCTCGCGATCAACGGGTTTGATCAGCGGATGCAGTGGGGCGGGCTCGACCGCGAATTTGGGGTGCGCCTGAAGAACTATGGGGTGAAGGCCAGGCATATCCGCTACGACACACACGTGCTGCACCTTGATCATGGTCGCGGCTACCGCGATGTTGAGCAAGCCAAGGCCAACAAGATGCTGAGGGAACAGAATCGCAAAGAGGGCGTGATTCGTACCGGGCACGGTCTCAATCTTGTCGATGGCTGAGTGGCCTACTCCTGTAGTCGGCGAATCTTGCTCCTGATGCTGGACCAGGCAGATCCCTTTCGGTACCGCCCCTTGTCAACGTGCCGTATCTGGTACACTCCCTCGATATCCAGCGGCGTTCCCTGTGTGCCTACGAGCCAGCGGAAAGCCCGGTCTTCGTAACACTTGCACCAGTGTTCGGCAGGCGTCTGGTAGATTGGTAGTCCTCCACAGTACCCGACCGCTCGCGCGACATCGCCGTGGATAATCTGGTATTCGCCGCGTGCCCGGTCACGCGTGCGTAGCGTGAAGTCGTTGGTGTCGATCTCAAGTAGCTGAAGCTGTTGGCCGTCCTTGAGCAACTGGCTTGTAGCGTTCAGCATGGGTGTGGTCCTATCCTGCCGCGGGTAGACGAGGATGTCGTTCCGGCCCTCAAGCCTCTCGGCCAGTGAGTCGAGGCAGCCCGCATGCAAGACGATGTCGCAGTCAGTCATCCAGACCCAGTCCGCCTCTGATGCAAGTGCGGCCATGTTTCTGCCTATGCCGCGCCGGAATAGGTGTTGCTCGGACAGCGACTGCCAGTTCCACGTGACATTGGGTACCTCGTGGCTCGCGATGAAGGTGAGCAATTCAGCTGTGAGGTTGTCTGATTCAGCGTAGAACACTGTGACCGTGAGTCTGAGCTTCGTGGGGGGGTGGTTGACGATAGAGCTGAGCTGGTAGGCGAGCATGTGCGCGTACTGCCAGCAGTGTGCCACGATTTCAAGGGACGGGAACACCCCCGTCCTGCGACGGGCACCTTCATCCGGAAGACGCGGGCGAAACCACGCAGCAGGGAGGAGCCCGCTGGCAGCCACGCGTGTCGCGTGACCCAGGGCGGGGTCATACCAGCGTGGCTTAGAAGTTCTCGGTGTTTCCATCGGGCGCACTGTAGAGCGATGGGGGCTCATTGGCGAGGCGAATTAGCCCGTTCCGAATAGGGGCATCTCAACCTGATAACTGACACCTGACACCTGCGCCGTTGCTACCGCGCTGCCCTTGGCTCCCATGTCTTGACCGTGAGCGAGGGGGTCCTGTATCGTTCAGTAGCAAATCGGGGAGTTCACGAGGCGCAGCAGGCGTGTTGTCCGGGGCTCAGGGATGTAACGTTCTAGTGGCCAGATAGGCCAAGTTCATGTTCGACTTCAGAGGCAGTTCAGAAACGCGTTTCTAGCCGGACCAGTGAGGGGCATAATGGATCGAAGAACACTCTACGACTCTGTTGCGAAGGCCATGTATCGACGCAAGGCAAAGCGGGTCAAGCCTCACAGAACGAGAAAGTACATTGATCCGGATCTCGGGGTGCTGGGTTTCTTTCAAGCGATGGAAGAGCGTGGTGTTCACTATGTGGTGCTCCGCTGGTTTGAAACCTTGCCAGACTTGGAGCCGGGTGAGGATATTGATCTTCTGGTGGCGGATGAACACTATGAAGGCATTGTGGATCTGTTCGGTGGTTGCCTGTTGACAGGGATTCCCTGCGATGTCTACACGGAGAGCGGTCTGCCGGGTTCTCAGTTCCGCTCCGTGTCCTATTTCCCGGCGGCAATGGCAACACAGGTGTTGGAGACATCTGAGTGGATTCAGCATGGCATACGAGTGCCGGATAAACGCCACCATTTTCTGACGATGGCATTCCATGCATTGTATCACAAGGGATACGACTCAGGTTTGCCTGTGGATGCGAAGACCGAGCCCAAGGTTCACAATCCAGAGCATGACTACCAGGTGGTGTTGCAGGATTTGGCGGCACGGGCAGGGCTACAGGTGCCCGCCTTGGACATGTACAGCCTGGAGGCCTTTCTGGAGAGTTGTGGTTGGCAACCGGCCCAGGACTATTTGGGCAAGCTCTCAGCCAAGAACGATTGGATTCGAGAGCACCCTCTCCAAAAGGGCGAGACCCCTGATGAGAAGTGGAGAGGGTTTACGGTATTTGTTGTTCGAGAGAAGGGGATGTCGCTTCTGGCGGAGATACGAAGTCGTCTGCAGCAAGATGGGTTTACCATTCTACAGGAACAATCAATATCGGAGGCCTGTATTGCAGAGGCTACGGAACACATACGAGGGGGAAATTGGGGTAGAGGCCCCTTTCCGGTCAGTGGAGGAGAACCGAAATACGTTTTTGTCGCCTACGATCTAATGCCGCTTGAGCCGGGAGAGAAGCTTGCCCTGGAGCACCCGGGCATTGAGAACGGACGTATTGTTAGAGCGAAGACCCATATTCGTGCTCTGGTCAACAATCGGCTTGATAGGCGGAGCCGGTGCAACATTCTCCATTCATCGGATAATGCAGCCCAGGCGATTGACTATTATCGCCTGACACATACTTCAGA
>JAOZSS010000049.1 GCA_029939545.1 Kiritimatiellia bacterium
AGTCTGTAACCGTTTGTCCAGCAAGCACTAAGCAGTTGTCTAAGGGTACTCGAGTAAGGGCAGAGACTAAGTGTTTCGACTAAGGGTTTCCATGACTCTCCAAGTTTTGGCAGCGGGAGGAGCTAACCGCCCACCCCGTTCGTCTAGGAAACAGCACGAAATCGCTAAACAGCGGGGCTCCGGCCCACCACTATAGGGTGGGTTTCTTTCGGATGAACAAAAGAAAGGAACCCCGCATGGCGAAAAATTTGAACCAGAAGACGGCGGATAGCCAGACGCTGAAAATGGGGGGCGCTTAGTCGCATGAGTGAGAGCGGAAGACCGGTTACACCCGCTCTCAGACGAAAAGGTCACGGCAGCCGTGTCCCTCATCTCGACATCCCGAATCGCCCCCCTACACAGTTTTACAGAAGTACAATCATGAACGCTTCTTTCCTCTAATGGACAATCTTGTTGCTGTCTCTGTCTTGCTGTGACAAAAATGTACCCGTTGTCTTGATTGGATTCGTGAAGCACGGCCTGCGGCGCGGAGCGCGGGCCCTACTCGCCCACAGTGCAACTATGCCAACGGCCAGGCAGGACCCGATCTCCGAGCGGGCCGTGGATCAGGAGCAGGACAGAAAAAGGGAAACAGACTGCCATGACAACCGAGACCACAGTGAACCGCGCGGAACAGGAACTAGGCGTTCTATACCGAATCTCTCAGCACATGGCGCAACAGCACGATGTGTCATCGTTGCTCAACGATGTGCTCGATATCCTGGAGTCAGAGATAGGCGTCACGCGCGCAGCATTCGCCCTGCGACGCCCTGACAGCGATCTTTTCGCGGTGGAAGCCGCGCGCGGAATGACAGCCGAGGAGCAGCAGCGAGGGCAGTATGGCCTGGGCGAGGGCATTACCGGCCGTGTTGCAAAGAGCGGCGAACCTGCCCTAGTCCAGGACATCGCACAAGACCCCAATTTTCTGAACCGTACCCGGTCACGTCAAACAGCGAAGACCGCGTTTCTCTGCATCCCGGTGATCCATCAGCGCATCGTCATCGGAACAATGAGCGTCGACAGGCCCAGTGGCGGCATGGGAGAGCTTCAGCACGATCTCCACTTCTTCAAACTGGTGGGAGACATGCTGGCCGAGGGCGTCTCCCGCATCCGCGAAGAGATCGAGGAGCGCGAAAGCCTTATGGCCGAGAACCGACTCCTGCGCCAACAGCTCGGGGACCGCTATCACCCGAGCAACATGGTGGGCAATTGCAGCAGCATGCGGCAGGTGTATGACCAGATCGCACAGGTGGCCGACAGCACGGCGACAGTCCTCGTGCGGGGTGAGTCCGGCACAGGCAAAGAGCTTGTTGCAAGCGCCATTCACTACAGCAGCTCGCGTCGCAACAACGCCTTCATCGGCGTCAACTGCGCCGCACTGCCCGAAAACCTGATCGAAAGCGAGCTGTTCGGTCACGAGAAAGGCGCATTTACCGGTGCCGCCCAGCAGCGCAAGGGGCGCTTTGAACTGGCCAACGGAGGCACGCTGTTCCTGGACGAGATTGGGGACATTGCACCCTCTGTCCAGATTCGCCTCTTGCGCGCCCTGCAGGAGCGGACCATCGAGCGCGTCGGCGGCAGCGAAACCATCCCCGTAAACGTGCGCATCGTCACGGCCACAAGCCGCGACCTCGAAAAGGACATTGCCGAGGGCACTTTCCGCGAGGATCTCTACTATCGACTAAACGTCTTCCCGATTCATATCCCCGCCCTGCGCAACCGTCGCGCGGACGTCATGCTCCTGGCCGACAGTTTTATTCAGAAGTACAACGAGGCATACAGCAAACAGATCCGCCGCATCTCCACGGCGGCAATCAACATGATGATGGCCTATCACTGGCCGGGCAACGTGCGCGAGCTTGAGAACTGCATCGAGCGAGCCGTGCTGACCAGCCAGGATGACGTCATCCACGGCTATAGCCTGCCCCCTTCCCTTCAGACCGCCGACCAGACCAACACGGCCCTGATACCGCGCGAGGGTGCAAGTCTGAAGGAGATGCTCGACTCCTACGAGCGCGAGATCATCATCGACGCCCTGAAAAAGCATCGCGGCAACGCCGCCGCAGCCTCGCGCGAACTACAGTCCACCCCTCGCGTCATGAACTATGCAATCAAGCGGTTGCAGATTGTTCCAGGGAAATATAGAGGGTGAGCGGAAGCACGAACATCCGAACATCCGAAGATCCGAACTACGAAATGACAGACAGGCTGGGGTCACGATGAAGATGCATACCGTTATCATTGATGGCTACAATGTCATCTATCGTGTTCCCCGGTTCAAGGTGCAGCTCGACCGGAGCTTGCAGGCTGGCCGCGAGGCCTTGTTGCGCTACTGTAGTGAATGGAGGGCGCGGCGACGCGATGTTGATCTTTTCTACGTTGTTTTCGACGGAGACTCGTCCGTCATCGGTGGCGAAATAGCCGCGTCGGCACCGGGTGTGAGGGCGATCTACAGCAAAACCGGCGAAACGGCCGACCGCCGCATCCGCCGCATGCTGGACCAGGCCGACCGCCGCGAAACCATCACGGTGGTCTCTGACGACAACGAAGTGCGCGACAGCGCGCGCGTCCATCACATGGACAGTATGAGCGCGAGCGAGTTTGCCCGGGTAGCGGAAGCACGAACAGCCGAACAGCCGAACAGCCGAACGACGAAGGAGAAAATGCGTCGTTCGGATGTAAAGGAATCTCTCCCGCCCAGCCAGGCCAGAGCCATCACAGACGAGCTGCGGGATCTCTGGAACACATAGACACCCGTCTAGCCCCAACCACTCCCTACTTCGTAGTTCGGCTGTTCGAATGTTCGTACTTCTCCCATGAGCGCATCAAGCGCCTCGGACTCGTCGACTGTTCTGACGTGCTGTCCTTTGAGATAGAGCGCAAACCTGCCCTTGCCTCCGGCCACGGCGATGTCCGCTTCGCGCGCCTCGCCGGGTCCGTTCACCATGCATCCCATGACGGCAACCAGTGGACGCGCGGCATTCGGATGCTGCGCATAATACTCGTCCAACGCCGATTCCACTCGCCCGGCAAGTTCCACCACATTGACTTGGACCCGACCGCAGGTGGGGCAGGAGATCACGCTGGATCCCGGGGCACGCAACTCAAGCGCGCGCAGCAGCTCCAGGCCCACGCGCACTTCGCGTGCGGGCGTATCGGTCAACGAAATACGAATCGTGTCGCCGATCCCCTCCTCCAGCAGGATTCCCAACGCCACGCTCGAACGGACCGTACCCGCCACGAAGGTTCCGGCTTCCGTGACGCCCAGGTGCAGCGGGTAGTCTATTCGCCGGGATAGCGACCGGTATGCTGCGAGAGTTCGCGCCACGTCCGAAGCTTTGACTGAGATCTTGATCTCGTGGTAGTCGCACGCCTCGAGCAAGCGCACGTGCCGCATCGCACTCTCTACAAGTGCCTCGGCGGTTGCCCCGCCGTACTGCGCCAACAGGTCCTTCTCAAGGGACCCGGCATTGACCCCGATACGAATCGGGACGCTGCGCTCACGGGCCGCATCCACCACGGCCCGCACGTTGTCGTCGCCACCAATGTTGCCGGGATTGATCCGAAGCCCATCAACCCCTTCCTCTAGAGCACCAAGGGCGAGCCGATGGTCAAAGTGTATGTCGGCAATGAGAGGAATCGGCGACTGCTCGCGGATTTCGCCCAGCGCCGACGCGGCGGCTTCGTCGATCACGGCAAGGCGCACGATATCGCACCCCAGCGTGGCGACCTCGTTGATCTGCTCGACCGTCGCGTCGACATCGCGCGTGTCAGTCTTGGTCATGGTCTGCACGCTGACCGGCGCATCGCTCCCGATGGGGACCGAGCCGACATGAATCTGACGAGTTGAACGTCTTTTCATTCCGAGAGGGAAGCCTCGCGCAAAGACGCCCAGACGCCAAGAGAAGAAGATTCTCTTGCTTCGCGTCTTTGCGTCTTTGCGCGATGCTTCCTTTCCCTATTCCTGTGCACTACTTTTGACCGGCGCCTCTTCAACCTTTTCAGGCAAGAGCTTCCGCACCCGCTTGCCCAGCGATGTGAACCGGTCAAGATCGCGAACGCTGAGCAGTATCATCACACCAATCAGCAATACGGCGAAAACATTGACCAGTGCATTGACGAATTTCGGGGAGACCGGCTTCCTGAAGATGAGTTCCCAGAGCGAGAAGACGATGTGCCCACCGTCCAGCACCGGAATCGGCAGCAGGTTCAGGATGGCCAGGTTCACGTTCAGAAACCCGGTAAACCAGACGGCCAGCATGATGCTCGTTTTCACGATAGCCCAGTAGCTGATCATGATGGCGACGGGTCCGCCGACGGCCTGCGAGGCCGCCTTGGCCTGGCGGGGCGTTACAAGCGCGCGCAACACACGCACAATGGCGGAGGCATGGCCGCTAAGTTGCTCCATGGGTCGCGGCCGCACGATGGTGTCGTGCTCGACGGCCATGGTGTTGAATACAATCCCGATGCGCGCCTTATTGTTCTCTACGTCGAACGCAGGTGTAACGGTCAGCTCCAACTCCAGCCGACCCTCGTCAGTCTGGCGCTGCACCTTCATCGGCACGGTGTGCCCCTGACGCTCGCCAACCAGCTTGCTCAAGTGGCCGCGGCTCCATACGTCCACGCCATCAAATTCTGTAATCAGGTCGCCTGCTTCGACGCCGGCCGATTCCGCACTCATGCCGGCCGTAACCTGCAAAACCTGGCACAGGTTGCACCCCCCGACGCCTTCCAGGCTGGGCTCACCTATCACCCCCTCGGTCGTCTCCAGGAGGATCTCTTTGGTTCCCTCTACGCCGAGGCGGCGGACCGAGAGTGTGACGGTCGGATTAAGCGCGACTTCCAGTCGAACATCCCGCCAGCTCTGGACCGGCGTGTCGTTGACCGATACGATCTCATCGCCGATGCGCAGCCCTTCGGTATAGGCGACCGATTCGTGATCAACAAACCCGACTACCGAGGAACGTTCGGAAGGACCCGCCGGAATGCCAATCCAATACACCAGCCACGCGATCAGGATGGCCAGCAGGATATTCCCGACTGCCCCAGCTACAGACACGATGATCTTGCGCCACGGCGCGATCGGTGGAAGAGGGGCGGGAGATTCCTTCCCCTCCTCTTTCTCGCCCTCTTCGTCCTCACCGCCCTGGATGCGGCTCATGCCGGAGGGATCAAGCTGAGGAAGCGCTACGTATCCGCCAAACGGGATGCACCCGATCTTGTAGCGGATGCCCTTGATCTTCTTCTCCCAAATCGACGGACCGAAACCGATCGAGAAGACTTCCACTACCAAGCCCAGCCAGCGGGCCGTCAGGTAGTGTCCGAGTTCGTGGATGAAAATCGTGACGCCGAACAGGAGCACCAGGATCGCTATAATCCAAACAGAATCAAAAAGGGCTAGCATGCCGTCTCCTCGCGGGCAAACCTTCTTGCCCATTGATCGGCGGCCATAATGGCATCCAAATCAGGATCGTCAATCCGCTTATGATCGGACAGGGTCGATTCCACCAATCGTCCTATCCCCGAAAACCGGATCTCGCCGGCCAGAAAGCGTTCCACCGCCACCTCGTTGGCCGCATTCAGCACCGCGGTTGCGGTGCCCCCGGCTTCGCCTGCCGCCACGGCCAAGTCGAGACAGGGAAAGCGCTTCCGGTCGGGCGCCTCGAAGGTGAGGCCATCCAGCCGTGCGAGGTCGAGGGGAGGCAGGCCGCCTTCGCAACGATCCGGCCAAGTCAGAGCATACTGAATGGCGAAGCGCATATCCGGGCACGTCATGTGCGCCACGCTGTTGCCATCCTCAAACTCGATCATCGCATGGACAATGCTCTGGGGATGAACGATCACATCAAGACAGTTGAACGGAACGCCAAAGAACCAATGCGCCTCAATGAGCTCGAGGCCTTTATTCATGAGCGTTGCAGAGTCGATCGTCACCTTGGGACCCATGCTCCACGTCGGGTGCGCCAGAGCTTCGGGGGCGGTTACGTGATCGAAGTCTACATCGGGTCGATTCCGGAACGGTCCGCCCGACGCCGTCAGAATCATGCGGCGCACGCCGGCGCCCTCGGCCGTGTGGCCGGCCAGACACTGAAACAGTCCGCTGTGCTCGCTGTCTACAGGGAGAAGCCGAGCACCGGTTCGTTCGCAGGTCTGCATGACCCGCTGACCGGCCCCGACCAGAACCTCCTTGGTTGCGAGCGCCACATCGGTGCCCTGCTCCACCGCCGCGAGGACGGGTGGCAATCCGGCTAAGCCCACAACCGAGCAAAGAACTATATCGGCATCGGCCAGCGTAGCCAACTCAACCAATCCCTCCGCTCCGGCGTGCAGGGTCACGCCCTCAGGGAGATCGGATGCACAGCGCTCGGCCGCGGCGGGATCGCTCACGGCCACATGCGCCACACCCAACTCACGGGCCTGCTCCAGCAGGCGATCGGTGTTGCGTTGAACGGCCAGACCGACAATGCGCAGACGATCAGGAAGCGCACGCGCCACGCGCAGAGCGTTCTCCCCGATCGACCCCGTACTGCCCAGCACCACAACGTTCTTCATGAGAGGATGAACCTTGCGTAGAAGTAGAGAACGGGAGCCCCGAACAGCAGGCTATCGAGGACATCAAGCAACCCACCCATGCCCGGCACCGTCGCGCCTGAATCCTTCGATCCCGACGCACGCTTGAGCAGCGATTCAAACAAGTCGCCGGCTATCCCTACTAGAGCGAGAAGCAGACCAAGAATGACGGCATCGGCCATGCTGATCTGCAGCACGCCGATCGAGCGACCGGTCATATGGACGTAAGTCAGACTGGCAATCAGGGCAAAGCTCAAGCCGCCCACGAGCCCTTCCCACGTCTTTTTCGGAGAGAGGCGGGGAAACAGCTTGTGTTTCCCGATAGCCGACCCCACAAAAAAGGCACCGATGTCTGAGCTCTTGACCACCACAACAAGATAGAGTACGAGCCCGCGCCCAGTGTCGCCTACAGGCCTATCGAATGGTCCATACTCCCACGTGTACACCAACCGTGTAATGTAGTTGAAGAGATAGGCCACATAGAAGACCCCCAGCAGTGTGCAGGCCACTGTGGCCAGCGGCTGCGTGTTGTTGCGCTGAGGGAACTGCCGAAAGAAGATGGCGACCACCCCCAGGCATAGAACAAAGTGCTCCCACGCCAGAGCATCCACGGCCTGATGGGTCGGCAATCCCAGTGTAACGTAGGTGCTCGTTACCATGCCCGTACCCACGAGTACACCCAGCCATCGGAAGACAGGAATCCCCGGCAGGTTCAACATCCGGTAGAACTCAAGTTGGGTCAAGGCACTGATCGCGACGAGAAGTAGCCAGCCACCCAGTGAGGGCATATGCTTTGCCGCCAGAATAAGAGAGGCGACAATCAGCGTGCCGCTCATGATGCGATGGACCAGGATGCGCCGTTTATCGGAAACGGGTTTGTGAGTCATCCCACACCTCCAAAACGCCGGTCTCTATGGGCGTAGACGGCCAGCGCCTTTTTGAACTCGTCCTCCCGAAAGTCGGGCCAGAGCACATCCGTAACGTACAATTCCGTGTAGGAGAGCTGCCAGAGGAGGAAGTTGCTCAACCGCATCTCACCACTGGTCCGGATCAGCAGGTCGGGATCGGGGACATCCGGGAGATAGAGGTGATTAGCGATCGTCTGCTCATCGATCGCACCGGGATCGAGCGTCCCCGCTTTGACCTCCGCGGCGATGGAGCGCGTGGCATCCACCAGCTCGGTGCGCCCGCCGTAGCTGAGAGCGAGGATGAGTGTGCCGTTCTCGTACGTCTCGGTCTCACGCACGACGCGGTCGAGCTCCTTGCGCACGGCAGCAGGCAGGTCGTCTATGCGACCGGTCACGCGCAGCCGGACATGGTCATCATGGAGTTCCTGCGCGCGGTCGCGCAGGAATGAGCGAAGGAGACGCATCAAGCCATTGATCTCCGGCTTAGGCCGAGACCAATTTTCCACGCTGAACGCGTAGAGCGTCAGGTAGTCGACGCCCGCGTCGCGACAGCATCGAATAGCGGTGCGAACGGACTCAGCCCCCTGCTCGTGCCCCTTCAGCCGAGGCAGTCCACGCTGCTTAGCCCACCGCCCGTTGCCATCCATGATGATGGCCACGTGCCGGGGAATCTGGGCTGTCCGCTCCGCATCACTCATAATAACTTCTGAAGAAGCCAGAATTCAGTAGTCAGAATTCAGAATACCCCGAGAAAACATCTCTAGATTCCGACTTCTGACTCCTGACTTCTACTCTATGCGCAGTGTACTCTTGCGCTGGGCGCCGACCGACAGGATGCCGAGCTTAACGCCCGTCAACTCGACCAGGCGCTTCACGTAGTTCTTGGCCGCCTGGGGTAGATCCTCGAATGATGCGCAGTCGCACGTTGGCGTCTGCCAGCCCGGCATCTCTTCGTAGACCGGAGTGCAGCGCTGCAGCGTGCGGATGTTGCCCGGCATCGTGTCATAGCGCTCACCATCGCACTCATACGCCACACAGATCTTGATGGTTTCAAGCTTATCGAGCACGTCCAGCTTGGTCATGGCCCATACGTCGAATCCATTGACCATGGCTGAGTAGCGCGCCAGGACCGCGTCGAACCAGCCGCAACGACGCGGCCGACCCGTGGTGGCGCCAAACTCGTTGCCCTCGCGGGCGAGCAACTCGCCGACCTCGTCGGTCAGCTCGGTCGGAAACGGTCCTTCGCCCACGCGCGTGGTGTAGGTCTTAATGACACCCAGCACGCGGTCGATCTTGTTGGGCGGCACGCCCGTGCCCGTGCAGGCACCACCGGCGGTGGAGTTCGATGAGGTCACGAACGGATAGCTGCCGAAGTCTATATCCAGCATGGTGCCCTGCGCGCCCTCGAAGAGGATCGACTTGCCATCACGCACAGCCGCGTCCAGGAACGGAATCGAGTCGCCAATAAACGGCCCAATGACGCGCGTCGCTTCGCAAGCACCCGTGATGAGCTTGGCAGCATCAAGCGGCTCCGCGCCCATAGCCTCCAGCACACGGTTCACCTCGCCCATACGCTCGGTCAATAGCTGCGGAAATTCGGGGTCGAGCAGATCGCCCATACGCAGCCCCACGCGCGACATCTTGTCGCCATAGGCCGGGCCAATACCACGCTTCGTGGTGCCGATCTTCTTGTCCTCACGGCAGGCCGCCTCACGGCAGGCATCCAGGGCCCCGTGATACGGAAACACGATGTGGGCGCGATCACTGATCAGCAGCCGATCGCCGATCTCGATGCCCCGCTCACGCAGTTCGTTGATCTCGCCGGCGAGTGCCGCGGGATCCACGACTACGCCGTTACCGATCACGCACTGTTTGCCTTCGTGCAGCATGCCGGAAGGCAGCAGGTGCAGCACATATTTCTTATCGCCGACTTTGACGGTGTGCCCGGCGTTATTACCGCCCTGGAAACGGACCACAACATCCACTTCCGGCGCCAGAACGTCAATAATCTTGCCCTTGCCTTCATCACCCCATTGGGCACCCACGAGTACGGTATTCGCCATCAGATAGCCTCCAAAACGGATTCCACCACGTAATCTTGCATTTCCTCAGTCAATTCAGGGTACACGGGAAGCGCCAGAACCTCTTGTGCGGCCTTCTCGGCATGCGGGAAGTCGTCCTCCTCGTAGCCCAGTCCCTCAAAGCATTCCTGCATGTGCAGGCAAAGCGGATAGTAGATGTCGTTCCCGATCTCCTTCTCCGTGAGATGCGCTTTGACTGCATCGCGGTTGGGAACACGGATAATGAATTGGTTAAAGATGTGCGGCTGCTCGACCCCTGAGCCTGCATACACCATCGTCGGCACCTGTACATCGGACCCCGCGAAAGCGGCGGTATAGTGGGCGGCATTCTTGCGGCGGCCAGCATGCCACGCATCGAGGTGGCGCAGCTTAACCGACAGCACGGCCGCCTGGATCGCGTCGAGGCGGAAGTTGCCGCCGACCATCTTGTGGTAGTAGCGCGGGTTCATGCCGTGGTTGCGCAGCTGGCTGAGCTTCTCGGCCAGCGCCTCGTCCTGTGTGGTGACAAGTCCGCCATCCCCAAAGCCACCAAGATTCTTCGACGGGAAGAAGCTGAAACAGCCGGTGGTCCCGATCGATCCGGCGCGGCATACCCCGTCAGCCGACGGATACTCCGACCCAATGGCTTGGGCGCCGTCTTCGATCACAGCGAGTTCGTGCTGCCTGGCCTGTGCCATGATCGAATCCATATCCGCGCACTGCCCATAGAGGTGGACGGGCATAATAGCGCGAGGAGTCAGCCCGGCGAAACGTTCCGGCCAGTCAGCCAGCAGCGCTTCGATGGCCGTGGGATCGATATTGAACGTCACCGGATCGATATCGACGAAGACCGGTGTGGCACCCACACGATCAATCGCGCCCACGGTGGCAAAGAACGTGTAAGGCGTCGTGATGACCGCATCGCCGGGACCAATACCAAGCGCCATAAGAGAGATGATCAGTGCATCGGATCCCGACGAGACACCGATGGCAGCCTTGGCACCGCAATAGACCGCCGTCTCCTCCTCGAAGGCGACAACCTTGGGGCCCAGAATGAAGTACTGCGCATCGCAGACCTCGTCGATGGCTGAGCGGATTTCCTCTCGCAGCGGCGCATATTGCGCTTTCAAATCAAGTAACGGCACCTGCATATCTTTCCTCTATCTATTTGAAGTTCAATACTCTGTGAAGCTGCACCTGCAGCCGCACGAGCAATCCATCGGCCTGCAGCCAGTCCGCCAACTGCGAAGGGTCGAGCTGACCCCAAGCCGGACTGAACAGAACGGCGGCACAACGTGAAGCAAGGTCGTGGAGCCGCACACACTCGGCCGCCCACTCATAGTCGTGTCGATCGCACAGTACGAATTTCACTTCATCGCACGGCCGCAGACGCGCCATATTCGCTTCATCAAACGTCCCCGCCATGCCACTGCCGGGCGTTTTCACGTCCACGATAGCGATCGCGCCATCGGGAATCGGGGAAATGTCGCACGTTCCGTTGGTTTCGACAAGCACAGTCTTGTCGCACGCGGCACAAATGGCCTCTGCCAGCGCCTCGAACCCGGCCTGATGCAGCGGTTCACCACCGGTGATCTCGATAAGTGGTGCCCGGCTCGCGCGGCATGCCGCCACGACAGCGTCGATCGTCATCGGCTCGCCTTCCATAGTCGCTGCGGGGGTATCGCAGTAGATGCAGTTCAGGTTACACCCCGCCAGCCGCACAAAGAAACAGGGCAGCCCCGAGTAGGTGGACTCTCCCTGGATCGACTCAAACAGCTCCGCTACCCTCACCTCTGACATGCGCTGTATTATGCCGTCTGCGCGCTGCAGAACGAGCCAATAATGAAGAGGCGTCGCCGGGGCGGACGAAACACTACAGTATTGAACATCGCACCGGCCGGGCGCTATACTCGGTCGCCTATGCCCCAGACCGAACACACTATTATTACAGAGCTGGCGCACCGGGTGCTTCCGGACTGGCAGAAGGCGTTGCTGACTGAGCAACGTGTGCTGCTGATCCAGGAGTACTGCCGACTGCCGGACTTCTACTGGGATGTACGGGGCAAGGGCCATGAACAGGCGGCGCCCTATGCATTCAAGACGGACGGCGTGGTATTTCATTACCTACCCGATACGCCCATCGCCCCCGCTTACCGGTACCAGGTCGCCGATCCTGAGGCACAGGTGCTCCGGCCTCTCATGCCCTACGAGAATCCGCATTGGCACCACGCCACGGCGGGGTTCCGCTACTACGCCACCCAGGCCATCGAGGCGATGCAGGCGGGCGACTGGGAGCGCGGCTGCGCGTTTGCGGGTTGGCTGATTCACGTGCTGCAGGATCACAGCTTCGGGATCCACAGCCTCGAGGGTCCCTACGGCACTGATGTCTTTCTGCTGCACCGCCTGTTCCCCGATTCCGAGAATCCCGAGCATGATCCTGCCGTTATCCTACGGCAGCCGACTGCGCCGCCCACGGCAACAGAATTGCGCAGCTATGTGCCCCGCCTGCTGGGGTACCATCCGGACGAGATCGCGTTCACTCTCTTCTCCCGGCACGTGGAGTGCACGCTGGCAGCGCGCCGGATGTGTCACCAGATTGTGGTGAACGCACGTATGGACCGGGCCGACCTGAATGCTCCGCTCTTCGCCGAGATGTATCGCGGTGCCATCACCATTACGGCCGACACGCTGTTCACCCTTATCGGCGTGGCCTCGCAACGCGTGAACAACTCAACCGCCCACCTTGAAACCGTTCACCTGTCCCAGGCTGAACCGTACCAGCGGCCCTGGCTCACGGTGCCCCCTTACTGGACGCGCGACTATACGGTTGGGCATGCCCTCGACAATGGCGGCCGCCGAATACCTCTCCAGCTACGCCTGCCGCCGCGTAACATACCGGTCACGTTCTCGAAGGGGATGGCCGTAGGCGGTCATTATTGGTCGACGCTGTCGTACGAGATACCGCGCGACACCTACGCGGCATTCGATTGCGCACTGGGACAGCACGCCCTATTCAGTACACGCACCGGTGAGGTGCATCTGACCCTGAAGGCCGGCTCCACGATCCTCTTCGATGAGGTCATGAAGGGAACCGATCCAGCCGCCGTACTGCACGCCGACAATCCCGAGGGCCGACTCTCGCTCACGCTGCAGACCCGCGATGGACTGGACGCCAACATGCATCACATCATCTGGGCCGACCCGGTTCTGAAGCGGCTCCCGGCGCCGTTTTGAGGAAGTGAGCAGTGAGCGGTAGGCAGTCTTGCTTCTTACTTCTGACGTAACCGTTCAGAGGGTTACGAGCTGACACACGTACCATGGCAGGCCATGCGCTGCGCCTACTTCGACGAGGACGATTACTACTCGTTCGCCCCCTCCCCTAGCCTCCTGGTGCAGGAATCTCTGAAGACATAAAACAAAAGAAAAGTTGGGCTAGACATGGCGTTTGAATCATTTGATGGCAAGAATATCCGAGGATCAACAGAGCCGAGCGTAAGCATACGCAAGGGCGGGGCGATTGCGATCAATCGGCCATGTACGGAACGGGTGTAACCGGTCTTCCGCTCTCACTCATGCGACTAACCACCCCCCATATAT
>JAOZSS010000230.1 GCA_029939545.1 Kiritimatiellia bacterium
GCCGCGCTTCGGTGATCACCAGATCCTTTGGATACCGTAGGCAGCGAAATGGCTGTCGCTCGTGCATACGGCCATATTCTCTGCTGTGGCCTGGCAGATGATGAGACGGTCAAACGGGTCGCGGTGATGGAATGGGAGCGTGGCCAGCGCGGGCAGGTGTCGTGTGTCGATCGAGAGCACTCGGAATCCTTCTTCAACACGCTCGGACATGAAGTCTTCGTAAGGAATGTCGAGTCGGAGCTTATTCAGGCTACACTTGATCGCGATTTCCCACCACGATGCGATACTGACATAGTTTGTACAGCCCGGGTCCTCAATGGCCTTTCTGGCCTTTGAGCTGAGCCGCTTGTCGCCTGCCACAAACCAAAGCATGGCGTGGGTGTCGACCAGAAGATTCATGACGAATATCCCGCCATGTCATCGAGCGGGTCATCAAAATCATCGCCGATGTGAATCCGTCCCCTCGCACTGCCGAAAACCGGGTGACAACCGTTCTGCTCGCTTGGCCCGAGCTGCGCAACCGGCTTGCCCCGTCGGGTCACGACAAACACCGTGCCCTCATGCGCCCTCTCCAGAAGCCTGGAGAAATGCGTCTTGGCCTCAAACGCCCCTATCGTCTCTGTTTTCATAAGACTAGGTTAACAGACTAGTCTGTATAGTCAACCGGTTTCCTGCACGGAGAATTCTGCGATGTAGCCTCCGTTGCGATGGGGGGCCGTCGTCCTACTGTAAGACCGGGACCTCTGCTATGGCGACAGCAGCCATTCGGAATTAGCACTGTAGCGACAGAGAATGACCAACAGAGGCCTTTCGAACGAGAACATATCGGCCGTATGTGGATTGCCCATGGAGGTCCGGTGTGCTAGCATGCAGCAGCATGGATAGAAACATCTGCCAGGAGCTGACGGAAGCCTTCAATACGGGCCGACTGAGGGCTATTCTGAGCAGTGGGCAGGCGGTCGTGATGCATCGGCTGGCTGTGATGAGCAAAGACGGTGATTGGATTCTCCGTGAGGATGCTGAAGCCCTTGAGCATGTACTGACGGTCCTTGAGCAACGCGGGGCGCATTACCGTTTTGGCGCGCCCCTCGATCCGCGATGGTTGTCGGGCGGATGGAGTTCGCATTTCGAGTTTCGGACGGAGACTTTAAGAGTCCGGACAGATTTTGTCACGCGGCCGCCACGGATTACTTTATCGGCACTGGAAGCCTTGTGGGTCAATGCCGCATGGTCGGAAATCAATGCGGAAGTCTCGAAGTTGCCATTGAAAGAAGCACATGCGATGATCGTCACGCGAGCTGAGGCGCTGCTTCCTCTCCAAGTGGAGGTGCCATGACCTCGATTCGAGATGAGTTTCTCAGCGAGGAGGATCTTGACCTGCGTAACCTCACGCAGGAGGAGCTCGTGGCGTACTGGAACCAGTGGCTTGAGCAAGCCCAAGCCACGAATGATGCCGATGAGAGCACCTACTCGCATGGGGTATTCGAGTACGAGCCGTCTACCAAACCTATTCCGCTGGCACGGGGACGACCGTTGTCTCGACTCCCGTCTCGCGAAGGCGCTCAATAACGGCGGGGTCGGTTCCACTATCCGTGATGACTTCATCAAACACGGAGATGTCACAGATGTGTGCGAGGGAGCGGACGCCGAACTTGCTGTGGTCGATGAGTAGGTATTTCTTGTCGGCGCACTCGAGCATGATGTGCCGCAGGTGGGCCTGGGCTTCGGTGACGTCACTGATGCCCCGATCGAGATCGGCACCCTTGCAGGAAAGAAACAGCTTATCGACATGGTAGTTCCTGAGTTGCTCCTCTGCCGTAGGCCCAATGAATGAGAGGGATTGCTTGCCGAGACGGCCGCCGAGAACGTGCACATCGATATGGCTGCGTGTGGAAAGCGCCGCGGGAATCTGGAGCGAGTTCGTCACAACTGTCAGCGGATGATCCTCCAGCCGCTTGGCCATGTGCCAGCAGGTCGTACTGGCATCCAGGAGAATGCGCTCATCCTCACCGATGCGCGAGATCGCCACGTTGCCAATCGCCTCCTTCTCCCTCTCGAAGGCCACTTCGCGCCACGCAAATGGGCGCAATGAATCCTCGGTCTCAGACATGAGCGCGCCGCCGTGACTACGGACAATCTTGCCTTGGGCTTCCAGCTTGGCAAGGTCACGACGGATGGTTTCCTCCGTAACGCCAAAACGTTCAGCCAACTCCACGACCCGAACACTACCCTCCCGGGCAAGGACGTTCAGGATCTTGCGGTGTCTCTCAATTGCCAACATTGCGCTTTCCCTCCCACAAAACCAGACATATACCATCTGATTCGGGCAAAAAGATATGGTATTCTGTTTGACACGTCAACATCTAAATGAGACAACCCACACAAGCGGACATGTTCGGCCTCTTTCGGATAGTGCCGTCGGGATGCGAGAGGAAGTGCTGATGCAGGATGAGAACAGGGATTTTAGCAACGACGACGTAGTAGCGCTCGGCAGCTTTGATGCGGCGGTTCGTCGTGCGGCACTTGAGCGGCTATATGAGGCGGAAAAGGACACACTTCCGGCTGCCGGCGCGCACCTGAACTGCCACGCCCACACATTCTACTCCTACAATGCCTACGGCTATTCGCCTTCACGTTTCGCCTGGCTGGCGAAACAGCGCGGCCTTGCGGCGGGCGGTATTGTAGACTTCGATGTCCTCGATGGCCTGGATGAGTTCCTTGCGGCGGCTTCGCTGCTGAAGCTCAAGGGATGCGTCAGCGTCGAGTCGCGCGTCTTTGTCCCGGAGTTTGCCGATCGCGAGATCAACTCACCGGGCGAGCCGGGCATCGCCTATCACATGGGCCTGGGCTTCACCACGACCGACCTGCCTGCTGAGGCCGCCGCATTTCTTTCTGCTATGCGCACCAGCGCCAATGACCGAACCCGCGGGTTGCTGGAACGGGTTAATGCGTTCACGTCCCCGGTTGAGCTGGATTACGAGACGGACGTCATGCCACTGACCCCTAACGGCAATGCCACCGAGCGCCACGTCTGTCTCGCCTACGCCCGAAAGGCCATGGAAGTATACCCAGAGCCCGCCGACCTCGCCGCATTCTGGTGCGACCGCCTCGGCGTCGAAGCGTCCGAGCTGGACCTGCCAGATGGCGGCAAGCTCCAGGGCGTCATCCGTGCGAAGACGATGAAGCGTGGCGGTGTTGGTTACGTGCAGCCCGGCCCGGAGTCCTTTCCTACCATGGCGGATATGAACCATTTCGCGCTCCAGTCGAACGCCATTCCTGCCCTGACCTGGCTGGACGGTACGACCGTCGGCGAGCAGGCCATCGGCGAGCTGATCGAGATTTCCATGGCCTCGGGCGTGGCCGCCGTCAACATCATCCCGGATCGCAACTTCACGGCCGGGGTCAAGGATAAGAAGCTCGCGAATCTCTACGACATCGTCGAACGCGCCGAGGCCCTTCATCTGCCGGTGCTGGTGGGTACCGAGATGAACAGCCCTGGCAACAAATTTGTGGATGAA
>JAOZSS010000050.1:0-2651 GCA_029939545.1 Kiritimatiellia bacterium
GCCTTGGCGCCGTGCCTGGCAATGTTCAGAAGCACGCCCGTACCGGCCACACTCATGATCAGGCTCGACCCTCCATAACTTATAAACGGCAGTGGGAGTCCTTTTGTTGGAAGACAGCCGGTTACCCCGCCGATATTGATCACCGCCTGCAGCACGATCATCATCGTGAACCCGAAGGCGAGGAGACGACCGAAGGGATCCGGTGCGCAGTGGCTGATCACGAGTCCGTACACCAGGATGCCGAGAAAAAGCAACACCACCACGCCGGTGGCCACAAAGCCCAGTTCTTCACCGATGATAGCGAGGATGAAGTCCGTATGCGCCTCGGGGAGATAGAACTGCTTCTGGATGCTGTTACCCAAACCGACCCCGGCCCACCCGCCATGGATGAATGCGATCTTCGACTGGGCCAGGTGATAGGCGGCATCGGGATATTTCTCGGGCATCAGGAATGCGAGGATGCGCATCATACGCACGGGGTCACGCATAACCGCCAGCGAGAAGACGCAGAGCCCGGCTACGGCCGTCACGGCCAGGTAGGCCACGCGCGTACCACCGGCATAGAGCAACAGCATGCCGACCGACCCGGTTAGCATCGTGGTCCCAAAGTCGGGCTCCATCAGCAACAGCCCGAGCATCAGGCCGAGCCCGCACACGGGCACCAGGAGCCCCTCTTTCAGTCGGCTCATCCGCCGCCCGCTCCAGACGGCCCAGTTCACCATGAGTATCACCATCGCAAACTTGGCGACTTCGGATGCCTGCAGGCTGAACGGGCCCAGGCGAAGCCAGCGGTAGCTGCCACCGATTTTGGTCCCCACGCCGGGAATAACGACCGCCACAAGCACCAGCAGCGCCAGCACACCGGTGCCGAGCACGACGGACTTGCGTTGCCACCAGTGATAGTCGAACCGCGCGGTGAAGATGCCCACGACCGCAGCCAGCGCCAGCCAGATGAGTTGGCGCTTCAGGAAGTAGCCGGCATCGTCGAACGTGGCCGCGCCACGCACGCTGCTGGTGCTCGCCAGCATCACGACACCGATGGAGAGCAGGGCCAGAACGATCGCCGTCAGCGTACTCGCAGCCTTATGCATGTTGTTCGTTTCAATCCACGCCCCATGGAAAGGGCGATCCGACAGACGGGGAAACCCCCTTCTGAGACGCTATTCGTCGATCGGAATCTTGATCTTTTGACCGGGACGAACGGCACCGTCTATGAGGCCGTTGAGTTCTTTCAGACGCGTTACCGTCACGCCATAGCGCATGGCAATACGCGGCAGGTCTTCGTCGTCGCCCACGATATGCTCGCGGACATCTATGCTGGTGGCGGCGCTCAAGTCGGGATCAGGCAGTTCAACCGGTGCGCTGTCCAGGCTTACCGGGGCTGGGGTGGCCAGCTTCGCAACCGGTGCGGGCTTCGCGGCAGGCTTCGCGGCGGGCTTCGCGGCGGGCTTGGCGGCGGGCTTGGCCGATGCACCCGGAATGACCAGCTTCTGACCTACAATGATCTTGTCGTTGGTCAACTTGTTGGCCGCCTTGAGATCCTTAGTCTTGCACCCATGGGCCGCAGCAATTTTCGACAGGCAATCGCCCGTTTTTACGACATAGGTAGTGCCCGATGCAGGCTTGGATGTGGCTGCCTTCGGCGCTTTGGCTGTCGGCTTGGCGGCAGGCTTGGCGGCAGGCTTGGCGGCAGGCTTGGCGGCACCGGAGGCACCTGGGACGACCAGCTTCTGTCCGACAAAAATCGTGTTCGGGTTGTCGATTCCGTTCAGGGCCGCCAACTCGCGGGTGCTGAGATCATAGCGAGCCGCAATCTTCGAGAGCGAGTCGCCCTTCCTGATCACATACTCCGTACCGGTGGCCGGGGGCCACGCCGTGACCGTAGGCGGAGGGGCCGGGACGACAGGGGCCGGGGTCGGCTCCACGGCAGAGGGAGGCATGACCGTCTCAGCCGCTTCCGGGACCGTTCCCTGTGTTGTGCCACACCCTTGAATCAGCATGATGCCAGCTACGGCCAGCACATGTGCTCCTGCAACAATTCCGATAACCCAAGGCGTCTTCATGTCACGTCTCCAGTTGGTTGACAAGTTCTGCAAAATCTTCACCCCTTACCTTATAGTTCGGATACTGGTCGAAGCTGGCACAGCCGGGTGATAACAGGACCCACTCGCCGCTCTCCGCATCCGCCGCCGCTGCTTTAACGGCATACCCCATAGTGCCGCACTGACGACACGTTACTACTCCCCCCCACGCAGCCTGCATAGACCGCGCAGCCTCACCGACAAGATAGACGGTCCTGACGCCGTTTGCCAGCACTTCTTTGACAGATTCTAAATCTTCTCTCTTGGCACGCCCGCCCGCGATCAAGCGAACCGGTCCGCCAGCCATTTTCAGCCCGGCCTTCATCGCCGCCAGGTTCGTAGCTTTCGAATCGTCAACATATGTAACATCCTTATGTACGGCTATTTGCTGCATTCTGTGAGGCAGAGGGTCGAACGCCTTGATGGCGGCCCACACATGCGCAGGCGCTACACCGCAGGCGACAGCAATCGCCCAGGCCGCGGCGGCCGTCTGGCCGGTGATTGGGTTGCCAAAGTAGCTTCCGGAGAGAGAAATCACCTCGCTCTGTGTGCCATCGCGGAGGGTTGTAT
>JAOZSS010000050.1:2661-13085 GCA_029939545.1 Kiritimatiellia bacterium
GTCACGGTAGCTATAGTCGGCTTCATCGCCGAGACCGAACGTTTCCCATTTTACAGGATTCGATACAGCGGCGGTCATCCAGTCCTGCTGAGCGGACGGCACAACGGCGACGCCGTCGGCCCCCATTCGTGTCAGCATACTCACCTTGATCTCGGCATAGCGCGCCAGCGATCCGTGCCGGTCCAGGTGATCCGGTTGGATGTTCAGGATCACCCCGACGCGGGGCGCGAAGGTGCGACAGGTCTCCAACTGGAACGAACTCACTTCCCACACCAGCCAGTCATCCGCGGTGGCATTTCGCACTGTCGCGCAGGCTGGCATGCCGTAGTTGCCGCCAATAGCTGTGCCGCGGTCGGCCGCCGCGAGCATATCGCCGCAGAGCCGGGTCAGTGTGCTCTTCCCGTTCGTGCCCGTAATGGCAATGACCGGACACGGACAGTGCTCGAAGGCCAGTTCCAGTTCCGAGATAACCGGCACCCCGCGCTCCGCCACCTCGGCTATCCACCCGGAGTCCACCGGCAAGCCCGGCGAAACCACACACACATCATACGGGCCATCGGGTAGTTCGCGCATGCCTGTCACAACAGTGGCGCCCAGGCTGCGCAACGCCACCGCGCGCTCCTCAACCGGACCGGCATCCGAGCGATCCGCCACCACAACGGATACGCCGTTCTCCAGCAGCAGCCTGGCCGCAGCCTCACCGCTCACACCTAATCCCAGCACCAGTGCATTACGATACTCGTTCACAAACTCTCCCACACAGCCAACTCCCCAACCACTCCCAACGGAGGCCTCCCAACCTATACCCAGCGAAAGCCGGGGTGAACGCCTCGCAGGCCTTTGAGCGTGGTATCCCACGCTCTCCAGCCAAGAACCCCTCATCCCGGCCGGAGCGCATCTCTCACCGCACCTTTAGCGTCAGAAGGCCGACCAGCGCACAGATGATCGATAAGATCCAGAAGCGTACGACCACTTGGGTCTCGCTCCATTGTTTCATTTCAAAATGGTGATGGATCGGTGCCATCGCGAAGATACGTTTGCCACGCGTCTTGAATGAGATCACCTGTAGGATCACGCTCAGCGCCTCCATCACGAAGACACCGCCCACGATCACCAGCACGATCTCCTGCTTAATCAAAACCGCCACCATCGCAATCGAGCCCCCCAGCGCGAGGCTTCCGGTATCGCCCATGAAGATGTGGGCCGGGTGACAGTTGAACCACAGGAAGCCGAGGCAAGCACCGAGGAGAATGCCGCAAAACACCGCCAACTCCCCTGCCCCGCGTACGAACGGCACCGACAGATAATCGGCAAAGGCAACGTGCCCGGCCATGTAGGCCATAATGAGGTAGGACAGCGCAACGGAGCTGCTGCACCCGATCGCTAATCCATCGAGGCCATCGGTTAGGTTGACCGCGTTCGTAGCACCCACCACCACCACGCCGAGAAACAGGCACGCCCCGAGCCAGCCAAGATCGCTGATCAGGGGGGCCTTCAGAAACGGCACCATCAGGTGGCGCGTTCGTTCGGCTGTCTCCGGGTGCATCATCAATACGGACGCCATCGCCACGCTCCACGCGCCCTGCAGGAGCAGTTTCTTGCGGGGACTGAGTCCCTTCGTGTTGCGCTCCACGACCTTCTTGTAGTCGTCCCAGAACCCGACCATCCCCATGAAACAGAGCGTGGCGACGGTCAACCACGCCAGCAGGCTGCTCAGCTGAATCCAGAGCAGCGAGGAGACCACAATGGCCAGGATAATCAGGAGGCCACCCATCGTCGGCGTGTCCTGCTTGTGGCCGTGCAGCTCAAACAGCGGTGGAGCCTCTTCCTTGCGCTCCGGCTGCGAGACGTGCAGTCGCTTGAGCCGACGAATCAGCCATGGCGCCAGAACCAGCGTCAGCACGAATGCCGTGCCAGCCCCCGCCAGCGCACGGATTGTGATATAGCGAAACACACGCAGCGGCGAGAACCACTGCTCCAGCAAATGTAGATAGTACAACATAACGAACGCTGCTCTCTGCCCCCGTTAGGGCCTCACTATATCACGCCCTTTCAGGGCGGGGCCTTTCTTTTCATCCTCTACCCAGGGCGTTGCCCTGGGCTGGTATATCTCGCCCCTTCGGGGCTATTCAGTGGACACCGGCCCCGGATCTCCACCCTCTGACTGCCGACTTCCGACTTCCGACTTCCGACCTCCCCCCTACTCCTCGTCGCCCCACAGCATCAGGCTGGGAGGATCTCCGTTGGTCGGCTGATCGTTCTTCCAGGTGGTGCCACCCGCCTGTGCGCGCACCGGGGTGCGCAGCGGCGAGGGAGCACTCAATCGCGTGCCGGTCCGTCGGGCAAGCGTGGTGTTACGAGCACGTGTCGGTTTGCGTTCCGCTGGCATCGTCCATCCCTTTCCCTGCATCCTCAATCACATCAATCACCGTCTCCAAATGCATACCACGCGACCCCTTCAGGAGCAGCGCGTCGCCAGCCGACAGGTGCGCGGACGCCCACTCGCCCGCCTCTTCCGCCGTCGCACAGGTCGCCAGTTCCATCGCCGCATCCGAGCGGCGTGCTGACTCAGCAATACCGGCGGCGAGTGAGCCCACAACGGCCACTCCGGCCCAGTCGCCTCCGGCCAAGCGCCGACCCAGCGCCGCGTGGGCTTCGGCGGCCGTCTCGCCCAACTCAAGCATGTCGCCCAGCACGAGCCAGCGCTTGCCCGCCACGGGCATCTCCCGAAATGTCTGAAGGGCTGCGTCCATACTGACCGGGTTGGCGTTGTAGGCATCGTTCACCACCTGCACGCCATCAATCTCTCGACAGGACCAGCGCATCGGCATCGGCTCAAAACAGGCAAGCCCGTCCCGAATCTCACCCCACGCCAGTCCCGCCTCACACGCGACCGCCGCCGCCATCAACAGGTTGCGCACCTGGTGCGCGCCGGGCAAGACGCGCGGCAGTTCAACGGGTTCCCCCGACCGTCGGTCTTCAATCACCACGCTATCGCTCGCCGTGGCCGGTGTCGCGGCCACGAGATCAGCCGACTGCTCAAACGCCACGCTGACCACCCGGGCTGATGTTCGGCCTCGAAGCTCATCATAGAAATCACCGTCTGCGTCGAGGAACGCGACCCCTTCGGGCGGCAACGCCGCCAGCAGGTCGCCCTTTTCGCTGGCCACGGCCGCTTTTGACCCGAAGAATTCCAGGTGTGACGGTCCAATGTTGGTCACCACGCCCCAGTCCGGCTTCAGCAGACTACAGAGATCGGCGATCTCGCCGGGGTGGTTGGACCCAACCTCGAATACGCCATACGTCGCTTCCGGCTCCATCGCCAGCAAGCTGAGCGGAAGCCCGATGTCGTTGTTCCAGTTGCCACGCGTACTCGCCGTGACGTAGCGGCGCGACAGCATCGCGGCAAGCAGCTCCTTCACCGTCGACTTGCCGACACTGCCGGTGATGCCGATGGCGCGCGGTGCCACCGCCGCGCGGTATCCTGCCGCCAGGTCGCGTAGCGCGAGGTGCGTATCAGCGACGCGGAGCAGTGCCGACCCGCAGGCCGATCCGTTGAAAGACTCTGCCACCACGGCGGATGATGCGCCGCCCTGCAGCGCCGCTTCCACGAAATCGTGACCGTCAAAGCGGTCGCCTTTGAGCGCGACATACAGGGCACCCGGCGGCACGCTGCGCGAGTCGGTTGAGACGGCGTCGACCCCGGCGGGGGGCTGGCCCAACCATGTCCCGCCGCTCCAAGCGGCCACCTGCTCTGCTGTCATACGCGCCATGCTATTGCTCGTACCATGCTGCTCTATTAACCGCTTCTTTCGGACAGGGCCTGCTCGGCCACCTGCCGATCGTCAAACGGAATGGTTCGGCTCCCTATCTCCTGAAAATGCTCATGTCCTTTGCCGGCGATCAGCACCATGTCACCGTCCTCGGCCATTCCAATGGCCTTGTGAATGGCTTCGCGGCGCTCCACCTCTACTAAGACGGCATTGCGGTTGTGTACACCGGCCACGATCTGCTCGATAATCTCGGCCGGATCTTCGGTGCGCGGGTTGTCCGATGTGACAATCGCCAGGTCCGCCCCGACCTCCGCCACACGCCCCATCAGCGGCCGCTTGGTCTTGTCACGGTCGCCGCCGCAACCAAACACCACGATCAGCCGACCGGGGGTCACCTCGCGCAGCGTAGTGAGCACGTTGCTCAAGGCATCATCCGTATGGGCGTAGTCCACGAAAACCTGGAACCCTGTCCTTGTGGGTATCTCTTCGAGGCGGCCCGGCGCTCCGGTAGCGTTCCTCACTGCGGCAACGGCAACATCCATATCGATGCCCATCACCCCTGCAATCGTCACGGCGGCCATCACGTTGCTGACGTTGAAGCGTCCCATGAGCGGGGTTTCAATTTCGTGCCGCCCCCACGGGCTTGCCATCGTGAGTCGACTGCCGCGTGCATCGAGAACAATCGACTCGGCACGCACATCCGCGCTTCGGCCGGTACCGTATGACAGGACCTCGGCGTTGTAGCGCCCGGGGTCAGCCAACCGGCACCCGAAGGGATCATCCACATTGATGACGGCATAGGCCGATTTCTTGCCGCTGCCGAGCTGCTGGAACAAGCCCGCCTTGGCCGCGAAGTAGCGCTCCATGTCGTGGTGATAGTCGAGATGATCCCCGGTGAGATTCGTAAACACACCCACGTCGAAATCGATCCCCGCCACGCGCTTCTGATCCAGGGAATGTGACGACACCTCCATGATGGCGCTCTGGCACCCCGCCGTGACCATCTGGGCCAGAAGGCCCTGTAGCTCGGTCGCCTCGGGCGTGGTGCGCGCCGCCGGAATGGCACGTTCACCAAACTCGTAAGCGATCGTACCGATCAAGCCGGGCTCGAGGTCGGCCGCCCTGAAGATATCGCGGACCAGGTAGCTGACGGTGGTCTTGCCATTCGTTCCCGTGGTGCCTACAACGCGAAGGTTCGAAGAGGGATCGCCATGGAAACGAGACGCCAGCAGGGCCACCGCGAGGCGTGCGTCGGGCACAACCATTACGGGAACATGAATGCCATTCGAAAACGGTTCTGGCCCTTCCACGACACAGGCGATCGCACCTCGGTCAACCGCGTCGTGAACAAAGTCGCGACCATCGTGGCGTCCCCCGCGAATCCCGACATACACGAACCCATCGCGTACGTGCCGGGAATCGGACGTGACACCGACCACGTCAACAGAGGCCCCCTCGGCCGCCCCTTCAACAATCCCCTCAAATAGCTTTTGTAGAGTCATCTACTAACAGTCCAACCCAAAACTCACAACTCAGAACGACCTTCTCGCCAGCATGCTTTCCGTACCCGGAACGTTCAGATAGCGGATAGCCGGACCCGCAATCTTGCGGAAGGCCGGTGCGGCCACGCGCCCACCGGTGTGAATCGGCTGCGGATTATCCACCACCACGATCACGCCGATCTCCGGGTGTTTCACAGGAAGAAATCCCACGAACGAGGCCATGTGCTCGCTGTTCGAGTAGCCGCCGGCCACGGGTTTCTGCGCCGTTCCGGTTTTTCCCGCCACGGTGTAGCCAGGCACCTGGGCACGCCGACCCGTGCCGTCCGACTCCGTAACGCGCCCCAGCAAGTGGCGCATGGTCTGCGCGGTCTTGACCGAAATCGGGCGCGACACCACCTCGGGCTCGGAGCGATGCATCACTTCACCCGTACCCGAACGCACTTCGCGCACGATGTAGGGCTTCATCAGGAATCCGTCGTTGGCAATCGCGCACATCGCACCCAGCATCTGTAGTGCAGTCACCGCAACGCCCTGCCCGATCGCGATGCGCGTGGAGCTGATTCCGGACCAGCGCTTGACCGGGTGCAGGATCCCATTTTCCTCGCCGGGCAGGTCGATGCCCAGCTTCTTTCCGAATCCGAAAGCACGCAGGTAGCGGTCGAGCCCTTCATCGCCCAACGTCAGCGCCACCTTGGCGGTGAGGATGTTGCTCGACTTCTTGAGACCATCGGCCACGGAGAGGCGACTGTAGGGGTGGTAGTCGCGCAGGATGCGGCGTTTGTATAGCCAAGCCCCGTTCTCGCAGTTGAACATTGTATCCGGTGTGACGGTCTTCTCTTCGAGCGCGGCGGCAAAGACGGCGGGCTTCATCGTGGAGCCCGGCTCGTACACAAAGCCGAGAGCGCGGTTCAACTTCGCGAAGTCGGGGGCATGGCGAAACTCGTTGAGATCAAAGCCCGGTCGGCTCGCCAGGGCCAGGATCTCGCCGGTGCTCACGCGTTGCACAACCGCCCAGGCGCCCTCGGCGCGGTGCTCTTCCATTACCTCGTCGAGCGCCTTCTCAACCATGTACTGGATGTTCTGGTCGATCGTCAGCGTGACGTTCGCGCCCTCCAGCGCCGGCACGTTGCGGCCGCGCCGGATGTAAAGCTCCTGGCGTTTCGCGTTAACACACCCCTCCATGATGCCCGGCGACCCGCGCAGGTAGCGATCCAACTGCTGCTCGACGCCGGCACTGCCCGTGCCCATGTGGTTAACAAAGCCCAGCACGTGACAGAGGAACGCCTTCTGTGGGTAGTGGCGGATCGTCGCGTCCTCGAAGAACACGCCCTTGATGTCCAGCGCATCCACTTCGTCGGCCACGTCCGTCGGGACGAAGCGCTTCACGTACGCAAAGCGACGGTTCGGCTGCTTCATACGCACGGCCACTTCGTCGGCCGGCACGTTGAGCAGCTCGGCGAGTTCACAGGCGGTCTTGATGACCCCTTCACCCTTCGACGTCGTCGCCGGATCGATACAGATATTCTTCACGCCAAGGTTCATGGCCAGGACGTTTCCGTCGCCGTGGCAGTCGTGGATCGCGCCCCGCCCGGCCAGGATTTTGCGCTCGTAGCTGCGCGACCGATCAAAGCGGGCACGCGTCTGTTCGTGGCTACCGAGATGCAAAAAGGCCAGGCGAACGCCCAGCCCGACCACGGCCAGCGACAAGAAACTGCTGCTGACATACAAACGATATGGCACCTGCTTACTCATGCATCACGTTCCGACTCACCTTCGCAATCCGCATTCCACCCGCCAGCTCACGGCTATCAAACGTGCGCGGCCGCGCCACCTTGTCGAGCCGTACCACCTGGCCGACCCGAGGCCAATCCATCTTCAACCCATGACGTTGCATGGCAATCTCGAGGCTCTGCGGCGACTTGGTCCGCACCCAACGGTACTCGGCATTCAGGAGCTTCTTCTTCAGGTCGACACCACGGGTCTCAGTGGTCTTGATCTCGTCGCCCAACGCCTCACACTGGCAACCCAGCCACACATACCCCAGAGCCAGCGCGGAGGCCACCACCACGATTCCCGCAAAGGGAACCGGAAAGATGTACCCGTTCATCTGCTGCTGTTTCTTTCGCTTCTTCCTTGTGTTCTTACGTGCCATGCTGTCCCCCTTTGGCGGGCCTTGCCCGCACTCACAGTGATCAGTCATCCGTCATCAGTGATCACTTCTTAATCTTTCTGCCACTCTCAATTTCGCCGACCGCGCGCGCGGATTTTCCGCCAGCTCTGCCTCGCTCGCCATCACCGGCTTACGCGTGATGCGCGTCATCCGCGGCTCCCGACCCTCCCAGGCCTCCCCGCCGGCCGCCAACGACACCATGCGTCCCGCGTGGTCGGCAAAACAGTGCTTCACGATCCGGTCTTCAATACTGTGAAACGAGATCACTGCCATCCGCCCACCGGGGGCCAGCAGTTCGATGCCCGTCTCCACTCCCTCCCTCAACGACTCCACTTCTTCGTTCACCCGCATGCGCAGCGCCTGGAACACGCGCGTCGCCGGATGTATCCGGCCGCGCCGTCCGCCGACGACCTTTGACACGATCTCCGCCAACCGGCCCGTTGTCCGTATCGGCGTCTCGCCACGCTCTCGTACAATCGCTTTCGCTGCGGACCGCGCCCGCCGCTCTTCGCCCAGCTCCCGGAAGCATTCCGTCAGCTCGGTCTCGGACAGCTCGTTCACCAACGTCGCCGCCGTCACCGGCCGGGTCGGATCCATGCGCATGTCCAGCGGACCGTCATCCTGAAAACTGAACCCCCGCTCGGGTGTCCCGATCTGGTTGGACGATAGTCCCAGATCCATCATGATCCCATCCACCTGTGTTACGCCGACCTCCCTGACTGCATCTGCCATCTCCGCGAAATTCGCATGTACCAGCCGAACCCCCTCGCCATAGGGTGCCAATCGCGCGCCGGCGCGTGCCAACGCCTCAGGATCACGGTCAATCCCGATGAAGAGGCCCTGCCCCTCCATCGCCTTCAAAATCGCCTCGGCGTGTCCCCCACTGCCCAGCGTACCGTCGATATAGACGCCGCCCGGCCGCGGCTGCAACCGCTCCACCGTCTCGGTCAGCAACACCGGCTGATGCATATGCAGAACCCCTCAAAACAAACATGGATACACAGGATGAGCAGGATGGCTCTTCTTCATATCTTGTTCATCCTGTTCATCCATGTGAATGCCAGATCTCCTCCTCATCAGAAATCCACATACCGTCCGGCCTCGGCCAGACCCTCCTGGTCAATATCCATAACCGGCTGCTGCTCAGGACTCCACAGCTCGATCCGGTCCAGCGCCCCGATCATCACCACCTGGTCCGTCAGCCCTGCAAATTCCAACAGCTTGTCCTTTATGCGGATGCGCCCCTGCACATCCCACGGCACCAGCTCCGATACCGATCCCAGCCGCCGCGCAAACTCCATCGCCTTACGATCCGACATTGAATGCCGCCGGATCTTATCCAGCTTCCGGGCCATCGCGTCCGCCGGGAAAATGTTCAGACAGCGCGCATGGAAATCCGGCAGCACATACAGGCTTTTCGGCCCCGCCACCAGCGCACGCCACGCAGAAGGAACCGTCAGCCGCTTCTTGGGATCCAATGCATGCCGGAACTCCCCGACAAACATCCCCAAAGCGCCGCCTTCCGCCTGCTCTATAGAACCACCAGAATCCACTATTTGACCTTTCGTGACACATCTCTACACCCTGCCCCACCAACTGTCAACGGGTTTTTTCATAAAAAGGAGAAGTTTTTTGACAGGGGAAATCCCCCATTATGCGGACATTGAAGCCGATTCGGGGGCGTGACAGGGCACTAGCCACCGTCGCTTTCCGTGCTATACTGCACCCCGCAATGACACGTACGATTCTACATGTGGACATGGACGCCTTCTTCACGTCGGTGGAGCAGCGTGACCGGCCAGAGCTGCGCGGCAAGCCGGTGGTGGTTGGCTCGCCGCCGGATCAGCGAGGCGTTGTGGCTGCGGCATCGTACGAAGCGCGCAAATTCGGCGTCCATTCCGCCATGCCGTCGCGAGAGGCTTTCCGACGCTGCCCGCAGGCGGCCTTCCTGCCGCCGGACGGCGAACGCTATGGCGAGGCATCGCGACAGATCCGCGAGATTTTCGAGCGATTCACACCGCTGGTTGAGCCGATCTCAGTCGACGAAGCGTTTCTGGACGTGACCGGTGTTCAGCATCTCTTCGGTGACGGCAAACAGATTGCCCGCAAGATCAAAGAGACCATCCGCAGCGAAACCGAGCTGACTGCGTCCGCCGGCGTAGCGATCAACAAGTTCCTCGCCAAGCTCGCCAGCGACATGGACAAGCCCGACGGGCTCACGGTTGTGCCACCCGACCCCAACGAGATCGCCGCCTTCCTCGCGCCTCTGCCGGTCGGTCGCATCTGGGGCGTCGGCAAAGTCACCCGAAGCCATCTCGAAAAGGCCGGCATCCACACCATCGGCCAGATCCAGTCGATCGATCCATCACGCCTGGCCCGAATCCTCGGCCAACGCGGCGCCGCGCACCTCCGGCATCTTGCTTCCGGAGAGGACGAGCGCGAGGTGGAGACCGAGCACGAAGAGCAGAGCATCTCGAACGAACACACCTTCACACACGACTGCCGCGACTACGACGAGATCCGATCCGTCCTGATGAACCTGACCGACAAAGTAGGCCGTCGCCTGCGCGCCTCCGGCAAGCTCGCCGGCCTGGCCCGCCTCAAGTTGCGATGGCAGGGCTTCGAAACCATCACGCGTCAGCGCCCCCTCTCTCCCCTCGCCTGCGACGACTTCACGCTCCGAGCGATGGCCACAGAACTCTTCAACAGCGAAGCACTCATCAAACCGGTCCGCCTCATCGGCTTCGGGGTCAGCACTCTAACCACCGAAGCCCCCGCGCAGCTCTCCCTGTTAATGGATGACGAGAAGGAGCGCCTCCGCAACGAGCGCCTAAGCCACGCCGTCGACACCCTCCGGGAGACCTTCGGCGCAGACAGCATCCACCGCGGTTCTGCACAGAAGCGCCTTACGTAAGCCTTACCTAAGCGGGTGTAACCGGTCTTCCGCTCCTGCCTGAGAGAGGAAAAACATAGAAAACA
>JAOZSS010000231.1 GCA_029939545.1 Kiritimatiellia bacterium
TTTCCGGCGGAGCCACCTCCTCGTCCTCGAGCCAGAGGGCTTCGAAGTCAGCGTGGTCGGCTATGGGCGGCTGGTCGTGAACGTAGATCATATTAAGGAAGGTTGTCGAGGCGGACGCCAGACACACGTTATCCAGGACGTAGTCTAGACGACTGGAGGCTACGAGGGCATTGCTGAACTGGAAGGCTTGAACTTTATCGAGCATATCTTCGATCACTTCGCCGGTGTCGGCGCGGATCAGCAGGCGGTGCAATTCAGGAATTCGCACCCATTCAAGCCTATTCGTGGTTTTTCTCTGCTCTCCTTCCACCATCACATCCCAGCATTTCACCACACTGATCTGATCGAGCGGATACCAGATGGGAGAGGGATGAGGGGTAAGGGTTGAGACCTGAAATCCCTCTGCGGTCATTTCATCTTTCAGCTTTTCCCATTCCAGTCCTTCTCCACCGTCATAAAAGCGTACACTGGGGATGTGCAGAGCTCGGCTGGAGACATTAATGATGCGGTGCTCCTTATCGAGGTTCAGCAGAAAGGTTGCCCCATAGATATCCACGCCTTCGTGCTCCTGCTGCCAAGTTAGTGAGCGCATCTGGTTGTGCCGGGTTGGAACGTCACGCACAAGGCGAGCATTCGGCGGCTGAATGTCGGTCGGGTCGAGCGTGAAGCGGCGGCCATTGGCTTTAATGAAGCCAAGGGCAATATTCTCGGGTGTGCTCTTGGTGAAGGCTTCGCTCAGGTAAGCTGAGCGTCGCCGTACAAAGCGCGGGGTGCCCATGTCGGAGTCACGGGTAAGGTGGAGGTCGGGCGTCTCGGGGAGGATGGGAGCAACCACGAAGGCTGCGGAGGGTACGAAGAGGGAAGTGCATGGAGAAGGTGAGCTACTCTGGATGTGGGGTGCGGCCGTGGGTATCTGAGGTGGGGAGGTCAGTGTCCGTTGTGTGGGTACTGTAGGAGGAGAAGCACGGTGTAGATTACTCCCGTTGTGGGCTCTCTCGGTGCGACGGGGTGAAACAGAGGAGCGATACAGAAAAAGGCTCAGCACACAGCCAGCAACAAGCGTGCTGAGCAACAACAGCTTTGATGTCTGTTTCCTTTTCACATGATTAAGATTATCACTTCGGAACGTCTTTTGCAATAACACGGGTCAAATGACAGCACCTTGGAAACTCCCATTCGAAGCCAGCTTTGCCACGCTTGCATCACTCCGAAACCGAGACAATGTACACAGTGAAATCACCCGATTCCTCCTCGGTTACAGAGACGGTAATGTCATCGCCTGTTCCCTGTGGCCAGACAGCATCATCGATGGCAACATAAGCGGAAAGATTAATGGTTGTCAGCTGATAGCCGTTAGTGACCCCCTGCTCATTGCTCAGCGATTCCATGGCATCGTTCACAGCAGAGCGATACTCGGTGATCGAAGGGCCTGCTCCTCCGGCTCCGAAAGTCCAAGTTGCCAGGATCACGGGAGTCTCATCAACCATCATGAGGGCTGGATTTCCGGAATCGCCTATGATGATGTTCTCTGAGAAATTCGTTCGAGTTCCTGCGATGGGATTATCGAAGTAGACAAGTTGTCCGTATCCGGTCTGAACGGGTTCCAATGAGCGTATATTGCCCACCAAGGCCTTCTCTTCCTGATCAAAGCGAATGGCAGGCAGTCTGGCACCATCACCAAGGTAGTTCCTGAAGTCGTATGGCAACACATTCGCATACGAAATGCGATTGGTGGGTACATCACTGTTGAGAATTCCGACTGTCAGGTCGCTGCTGCCTATGTGCCTGAGTCCAGACACCGTTCGAGTAACTACGCCATTCGTCAGATCAACGAAACGCAGGTCTTCTCCAACCCCAAGCGTATAATGCCGTGCAAAGGCAATATGGCGAGGGCTGATAAGTGTGCCAGCCTTCTTGTTCGCCAAGTCCGTATTCCACGGGCTGGCGCATGTCAGATCTAGATCGGCTGCCCAGCAGTTCGTGTTACGCACATAGTTTGTACTCGCATGGTTTTGAGTGGAGTAGATTGGTAATGCGCTAGACGGCGTAAGCCCGTCAATGCGTTCATCCACGGCCAATGCAGTGGCACAGTGCGCATAGCCTGTATTGACAACCGTGGGATTGAGATCGAGATCGAATTCCCAGCCGTTGTCGAGGCCGTCCTCGTCTCCATCATCGAACACATCAAGCGCATTCGTCCATGAAAGCCCGTATGTAGATTCCCAAGAGTCCGTCATTCCGTCGCCGTCACGATCCACCACACTGTCCTGATCCATGAGCAGGACCACCCCATTGGTCTCGCCGATTACCGCTACCTGCTCCTGAAGAAGCGCATCGAACGAGTCCCAGACCCCATTTGTGTTCAGGTCGCAGTGAAGCTGGACCCACCAGGCTGCGTTGTTAGAAACCGTCACATGCTCCAGCAGAAATGTTCCGTTACTGGACACGGTGACAGAATTGTTCGTGTCCCATTCACCGAAAGTGAACGAGTAGCTTGCAGAAAGCGCCACTTCGTCGCCATAGCTCGTTTCGTTGGAAACCGTCCCCAACACGGCAATGCAGTAGTCTGCCGCATTCGTCGGTGACGTGCCACAGTCGACCTCGCGACCGTCGGGACTGCCGTCGCGGTCTGAGTCGGGGTCGTGCATGCCGGTGCCCCAAGTCTGCTCAAGCGCGTCCGAAAGACCGTCGCCGTCAGCATCTTCGCTGCCGAACGGAGCGTACTCGTCTGCGCCGATGTCCGGCGATGAGTCGCGTGAGCGCGTCTCAAAGTCATAAAGGCTGAGAAGTTCAGTCGTTGACGCATCGATGCATGGCGAGTTGCTGGATGCCAAATGTCCAAGGGCAAGTACCTCGACATTGGTCATGATCAGGTCATTGGTAGCGTCCGGTGCATAGACAGCGGGAGGCAGATAGGGCAATACACAATTGCTGAACGTTGCGCTGCACTCCTTGCTGTAATCCTCCAGAATCGCCACAGGCCATGCGTTCGTTGCGGAAAAGGAGGAATCCCATAGCGACGCGTCCGCAGTCAGGTAATTCGTTCCCGGCACACCGCCTGCATTCCAACTCGAGAACTGTGGAAAGACAGCTATGGAGTTCGTCCCCATATGCGAAAACGTGCAGTTACGAAGCAGGACATCCGGACTATCCATGAGAAGGGCACCAAAGAATTCGCTATCATCAGGAATACCCCTAAAATGACAGTTGTTCAGAATCAGGCGTTCTTGAGCATACCCGATCACATAGATGCCGTACCTAAGCTCCTCTGCGGTCTGTACGAACGTGACGCCGTCAAGATATGGTGCCGATCCTGTGAAATATGGCGGCGTGTCGGATCCGATACGAATTCCGCAACTGTAGCTCTCTTGCCCGCTGGAGACTATGTTCAAACCTCGAATCACGGTGCGATTGTCATGCCCGCCGCCCGTGCGGAGGGCGCTATAATGACCCGCATACAGAATAGCTGATCGCTCGGCCCCCAGTTTCG
>JAOZSS010000232.1 GCA_029939545.1 Kiritimatiellia bacterium
TCCACCTGCATCAGGGACGCCTTGGCACGATCGACGTCCAGGTAGAGATGCGGCGTGTTGGCCGCGTACCCGCTGAACGCAAACATTGTTTCCGGCATCATGTTGAGCTGCATCAGGAAGCTCTGCATGACACCGCCGAGCTTGTGTGGGTCGTTATCGTCGACCGCCTGCAACTTGAGATCCAGTCCGCCACTGATGCCAAGGCCCATGATCGCGGGAGGTACAAATAGATTAATCTGGGCGCCCGGCTCCATGAACAGTATGCCCTGGAGTCGCTGCTGAATCGCCGTAACCTGAAGCTCCGGGCTGCGCCGCTCATCCCAGCTATCGAGACCAAGCAGGAAGAAGGCTACATTCTCACCGGAACCACCAAAGAAGCTGAACCCGACCACCTCTACGGTATAGGCCACACCGGGTTCCTCTCCAATCGGTGTAATGACCCGCTCCAGTATGGCTTCGGTCCGTTCACGGCTGGCACCCTCCGGAAGCTGCAAGGCTCCGAAGATCACGCCTTGGTCTTCGTCCGGCAGGAAGGCGGTCGGACTCATCGAGCTCAGGAACACCGCCCCCCCGATCACGCCCACGAGAATGATTGCGGTCAACACCAGGCGACGAGCCAAACCCGTGGCGCCATTGACATAGACGCCGCGCACACGGCTGAGCCCCGTGTTGAACCAGCGCAGCGGCCCGTGCTGCTTGGGCTTGACCACGTGCAGCAGAACGGCACAGAGCGCCGGACTGAGCGTGAGGGCGTTGATGGTCGAGAAGAAGACGGCTGCCGAGATCGCCACCGCAAACTGCTGGTAGATCTTGCCGGTGATGCCACCGACAAATCCGATAGGCACGAAGATGGCCAGCAGTACCAGCGTGGTGGCGATGACCGCGCCGGTCACCTGCTCCATAGCTTTAATCGTGGCGGCCTTATGATCGAGCCCTTCATGCTCCATCAAGTGGAGCACGCGCTCCACCACGACGATGGCATCGTCCACCACCAGTCCTATCGCGAGGACCAGTCCAAACAGCGTCAGCGTATTGATGCTATACCCGAATGCGACGAGCACGGCAAACGTGGCACAGAGCGAAACAGGGATCGTCAGCGACGGCACGAGTGTCGCGCGCCAGTCCTGTAGGAAGACATAGCAGACCACAACCACCAGGAGGACGGTCAGCAGCAGCGTGGTGGCAATCTCCCTGATGCTGGCGCGAACGAAGTCAGTGGCGTCGTACGGGAGGATGATCTCCACGCCGGTCGGCAACTGTTCGGTGAGCGAGGCCAGCTCGGCCCGCATGGCATCCATGGTATCGAGCGCGTTGGAACCGGCCGAGCGGCTGACCCCGATAGCGACCGCAGGTTTCCCGTTGTACTTCGCGCTGAACAGGTAGTTGTCGGCCCCTTTCTCGATACGCGCCACATCGCCCAAGCGGACGATGGCGCCGTCGGTGCCTGTGCGGACGATAATCTCCTCAAAGCGTTCTGTGTCATTCAGTCGGCCTTCGGCCTTGAGCGTGTAGGTCATCGATCCGTCTGCGGGTGCACTACCGACCGAACCCACGGAGGCTTGGATGTTCTGGCTCCTGATCGCACCGATGACGTTGTCGGCCGTCATGCCGAGCGCCGCAAGGCGATCGGCGTCCATCCAAACGCGCATGCTGTAGCGCGGGGCATAGACCTGCGCCCGACTGACACCGGGGATGCGCTCGAGGGCTGGCTTGATGACCTTGTAGGTGTGGTCGCTCATGAAGATATCGTCGCGACTGTTGTCCGGAGACTGGATCATGATGAAGCCGAGCATGTCGGACGATTCCGTCTCCACCGTGACCCCTTGCTGCGTCACCTCCATCGGTAGCAACGGCGAGGCCTGGGCCACGCGGTTCTGCACCTGAACCTGCGCAATGTCAGGATCGGTGCCTACCTCGAAGGTCACCATGAGCGTATACATGCCCGCACTGTCGGATGTGGACGACATGTAGATCATGTTGTCCACACCGTTGACGGCGTCCTCGATGGGTCCGGCCACCGTAGCGGCCAGCACTTCCGCGCCCGCGCCCGGATACATGGCCCGTACCGCCACCTGGGGTGGCGTCACCTGCGGATACTGCGCGATGGGCAGGACGCCGATGGAGACGATGCCCGCCAGTGTCAGCACGATAGAGATCACGCCGGCCAGGCGGGGGCGCTCGATAAATACACGTGAAATCATGTTCAACCCTCCGTCGAGACGACCTGGACCGTTGCGCCCGGCATCGCTTTCTGTACGCCGTCGGTCACGATGCGGTCTCCCAGGGTGAGTCCGGAAAGAATCACGACGTCCCGTCCGATGCGGGCCCCGGTTTCAACACGGGCCACACCGACCGTGCCCGCCTCGTCAACGGTCAGCACGTAGGTGCCCTCCTGGTCGACCAGCAACGTACGCTGCGGAATCTTAATGCCGGTCTCCCCGGTGGGATTGCTGAGCCGCGCGGTGACATACCCGCCCGGCACAAGCATGCGATCCGGGTTATCAAAGAGATAGCGGACCGCGATGGTACCGGTCGCCGGATTGATGGCGTTGTCGTCGAAATCCTTCTTTCCCGCGTTCGGGATAGCCGAACCATCGGGCAACACAACGCGCGCCTCGAGGGCATCGGTATCGCCGGCCAGCTCGCGGCGGCGCTGCGCGAGATATTCGCGGTCGGTCTGCGAGAACACAACGCGAATGGGATCGAGCTGCACAATGCGCGCCAGTTCGGCCGCACCGGGGGTGACGTAGTTGCCCTTCTTGACCATGGCCGCACCAATGCGTCCTCCAACCGGTGCCTTGATTTCGGTGCGGTCGAGGTCAACTGTCGCGAGACTGAAAGCCGCCTTGGCGCGTAGGTAATCGCTCTCCGCCGATTCGAGATCAGACGCCGATATACTGCGTGCGTCCGCCCGTTTGAGACGGTCATAGCGTTTTTTGGCGCGCGTCATCTCGGCGTCAGCAGCATCGGCGATTGCCTGGTATGATGATGGGTCGATAGAGATGAGCAGGTCACCCTCTTTAACGGCCGCGCCTTCGGTGAAGTGAACCTTCTCGATTCGACCAGCCACCTCGGGACGAATCACCACTTCCTGCACGGCCTCGACACGAGCGATATACTCGTCAGGTGCGGCGATCTGCGATTCCTGCACCGCGATGACCTTAACGGACGCCGGAGGCATTTGCATTCCACCCATCGGCGGGGGCGCCCCGCCGCCACCCATCATGCCTTTCGCCAACCAACCGATCGCCACTCCGGCAACGATGGCACCTATTGTCTTGAACACACCTGCTTTACCCATTGTCTTTTCCTTTCAGCACTCCATTCATAATCATGTCAGAACCCTGCATATGTATATCAAAGTGACAGCACAGCAAGAATATGAATTGCGACTGAGAGCAGGATTATTGTCTCTGCAGGGTGTAACCGGTCTTCCGCTCTCACTCATGCGACTAAGCGCCCCCCATTTTC
>JAOZSS010000233.1 GCA_029939545.1 Kiritimatiellia bacterium
TCATCATGCGAAGTAGATTGAAAGTTTCAGGCGCGATGCCTTCTTTGTTTAATCGAACTTATCCCCGCCTGTTCACAGCGTCAATCGCTGATAGCAATCAACACGGCACCAGAAACATACGCCTTGTATACAAGGCACGCAAATGCATGACGGCTCACACATGAGGCGCGCGCTCTTGCAATCGCATCGCGGTGTGGTACGGTTCAACTCCAATGCAAGAGATCACGGTTAGCTTTGCGGATGGCAGACAACTTCGGTGTCCGGTGGGCACGACGGTTGGTTCACTCGCTCCGACGCAGGGCGATGGCTTGTCATTCCTTGCGGCCATCGTCAACAACGATGTCGCATCGCTCTCCTATCCCCTTTCCATCAACTGCCACGTTCGCTTCCTCACGCTGGACGACCCCCATGGGTGGCGCGTCTACCGCCGCTCACTGTGCTACGTGCTCGCCATGGCCGTGCGCGATCTTTTTCCCAATGCAGCGTTCGCCATCGAGCACTCGTTTGGACGCGGCCTTTACTGTTCGTTCCAGCCAAACGATGAGAACATCACGGGAATCTGCGCTGAACAGCTCAAGCATGTTGAGGATCGCATGCGTGAATTGATCGTCGAAGACCTTGCTATCGAGCGCTGCAAGATGTCCTACGAGGATGCACTTGCTGCTTTCGAGGAATCCGAGTTGGACGACCAGTACAACCTGCTTCGGTTCCGCAACCCGCCGCACGTTGTGACCCACCGCTGCGGCGACTTCTGGGAGCTAGCCCACGGTCCGCTCGCCGCACGCACTGGTGCCCTCCAGTGCTTCGGCCTGATCCCCTATGCCCCCGGCTTTGTGCTGCACATGCCTTCACGTGGACCGGGCTGTCGACTGGAGCCCTTCGAGGATCAGCCGCACCTGTTCCAGATCTTCCAGGAGCACAAGGAATGGGGCCGGATTCTAAACGTCTCCATGGTAGGACGACTGAACCAGCTCATCATTGATGGCGATTTCACAAATTTCGTGCGCAGGGCGGAGGCCCTACACGAGAAGAAGCTGATCCAGATTGCCGATGCCATCACCGCCAGGGCTCACGAGGTGCGGGTGGTTCTCGTGGCCGGCCCGTCCTGCGCAGGCAAGACCACGTTCTCGAAGCGACTGGCAACTCACCTGGAAGCCAACGGGCTGCGTCCCGTGACTCTTGCCACCGATGACTACTTTATGCCACCAGAGCGCAACCCACTGGATGAACACGGCAACCCGGACTATGAGCACCTTGAAGCGGTCGATCTTGAATTGTTCAATGATCATATGAGTCAGCTCATCCAGGGTCATCCGGTTGAGTTGCCCCACTTCGATTTCACGCGCAAAGAACGGCAATACAGGGGCGACATCCTACAGATCAGCGACGACCAGATCATCATTGTGGAAGGTATCCATGGACTCAACCCACGGCTGACCGAAGGAACGCCCAGTGAGAACAAGTATCGCATATATGTCAGCGCCCTGACGCAACTCAACATGGACGCACACAACAGGGTCTCCACAACCGACAACCGGCTGATGCGGCGAATCGTGCGCGACCACAACTATCGCGGTCACACATCACTCGCCACCCTCCGCCTGTGGCCTTCCGTGCGCCGAGGGGAGAAGCGGTGGATCTTCCCGTTCCAGCGTGAGGCCGATGCCACGTTCAACTCGGCCCTCGACTATGAACTGGCTGTCCTCAAGCCGCTTGTGGAACCGTTGCTGATGCGGGTCAAGCCAACGGACAAGGAATACGCCGAGGCACGCCGTCTGTCCGAGTTTCTGCTTAACTTCCTGCCGGCTCCGATGGACGCCGTTCCGCCCACGTCCATCCTGCGCGAGTACACGGGTGGCAGCGGGCTTGAGTACTAGCCCGCAATTTGCTAGATTGTTTAGTCTCAGATCGCAAACAGATAGGACAGCTGCAATGAAGATCCCTTTGAAGCTTGGAGAGGACAGGCACCAGTCAACCGTCGCGGCGGCGGCGGCGGCCATCGCACGCGATGTGGCCGCCGTGAAAGCCGGCGACTGGAACGCCAAAAACAGCTTGGTGCGCACCTTTCAGCACCTACTCACCTCTCTCGCCGAGAAGCGGTCTCATGGCGATCAGAGCAAACACAACCGTTACATCGATGCCGGCAAGGAGGGCTTGTTCAAAGCCGCCAAGAAGTACAAAGCCAAGTCCAACGGCGAGAACTTCCAGCTCTTTGCCCTGGACTACATCGAGGGTGCAATGGACAGGATCGACGGCGAAGGCGGGATGCTCTCACGCCTCTTCGGCAAGTAGTCCCCGTCCGGCATGGATTCCTTCGATCCCATCGTTGTCCTTGAAAGCTGGACACAAACGCTGTCCATTCAGTCGCTCTTTCCCTCGTCACCGGACGAACACCGCCCCCTGGCCGTGGACATCGGGTGCGGCAAGGGACGTTACTTGGTGGCCGTTGCACAGAAGCATCCCGAGATGAACTTCCTGGGGATCGACCGGATGGAGTCGCGCATGCTCAAAGTAGGCCGCAAGCTCACCCGGGCCGGACTCCACCATGTGCGTCTTGTCCGGATGGAGGCATCCTATGCGGTCCGCCACCTGCTACCCGCACACAGTGTCTCCCTTTTCACGGTTTTCTTCCCTGACCCATGGCCCAAGCGGCGTCACCAGCGTCGGCGCCTGTTCAAGCCTGCGTTCCTTGACAACCTGGACCGCGCGATGGCACCGGGAGGCAAGCTTCACATCGCCACGGACCATCGCAACTACTTTGAATCGATCGTGGCCCTGTTTGAACAGGACGCCCGCTTCGAATCGATCCCCGCCTACGAGCCCACCGAAGACGAGCGTACCGATTTTGAATTGCACTTCACAGAACAGGGCAAGCCCATCGGACGTGCTTCGTTTGTGAAGGCGGGTCGCTCGACAGGCTGCACTGCGTGAGACTCTCTACAGCCTCCCGCAGTCTCGAGCAATCTACTTGGCGATCTCCAAAGGACACTGCCAATTTGACCAATCTCTTATCCATTCTCGACTCTTCTTCAGTCTGTTTTCCGAGCCTGTGAGGACGGCACACCCGGCATGCCGCGCGACACTTCAGGGCGGCGACCGTAAAACTGACGAGAGCCGTGCTGTGTCCCCCCCGCGAAGCGGCGGCGAAGCCGGGATGGGTTCCCCCCCCGGAGGATTTCCTTTTGAAAGGGGGCGCCTCGGATGGGCGGAGTCCGTGGGGAGGAAACCAAGGCGGGGGTATTGGATGCGGGCAGTAACCTGGTGACGGTACCGGCCACGGTTGCGCGGGCAGATAGCCCGCATATTTCATGCTTTTTCGTCGCGAAACGCTGGAGAGTGCTGTCAGGATTGGGCGAATCGGCGGAACGCCGGTGACGCAGTGTGAACACACTGCGAGGTGGCGTTCCGGCGATTCGGCTGATCCTGGCGGTGCTATACAGCGTTGCAGCAGGAAAAGCATGAAATAT
>JAOZSS010000051.1 GCA_029939545.1 Kiritimatiellia bacterium
TCCTCGAGGCCGCGCACGTGAAGGACCTCCTCGCCTTCCTGCGCATCATCGAAAACCCACGCGACAATATCGCCTGGTTCCGCGCCCTGCAGCTTCTGGACGGCATCGGGCCCGCCGCCGCAGGGCGCGCCGTCAAGCATATCGCACAGCATGCCACCGACCCGAAGGCGATCGCCACATTCAAGGCGCCGACTGCGGCCCGCAAGCAGATGGCGGAATTTGCGGAGATGGTCGGAGACCTTATGGGCATGGACCCCAAGAATCCCGGCGGACAGATCGAACGGATCCGCACCTTCTACGACCCCATTCTCAAAAAGATCCACGAAAACCCGATCGTCCGCTCGCGTGACATCGAGAGCCTTGAGCAGATCGCAAACCAGTCAGGATCGCGCAGCGCGTTCCTGGCCGACATGCAGCTCGATCCGCCCAACTCGACCAGTGACCTGGCCGGTCCGCCCATGATTGACGAGGACCGGCTGGTGCTCTCTACGATCCATTCCGCCAAGGGATGCGAGTGGGATGTGGTCTTTGTGATCCATGCCGCCGACGGGTTCCTGCCTTCGGACATGTCCACGGGCAGTCCCGAGGAGATCGACGAGGAGCGACGACTGACCTACGTGGCCTTGACGCGGGCCAAGGATTTCCTCTATATCACGTGGCCGCTGCGCTACTACCACAAACGGACGCCGTTCTCGGATCGGCACAGCTATGCACAACTCTGCCGATTCTTCACCTCGGAAGTGCTGGAAACGGTCGATGCGGTGAATGCCGACAGGGCAGACTCCGACTACATCGACTATGAACCACGGAATCCGGTGGACGTGGCGTCGCACCTGCGGTCAAGGTGGGACTGAGCGGAAGAAGTGAGCAGTGTTCAGTATGGCCTCTGAGCAAAACTCAGGTTTTTCGGAGAATCTGAGACGAACATCGAAGGAAGAGAAGAAGTTCCCCATTTCGATGTTGGATGTTCAGTGTTCGATGTTGGATGTTCGCTTTCATTTCCAACGAGTTATAGCTGTACTCAGAGACAAGTGATCAGTATGTGCATTCCCCAACTGATCACTGGTCACTGATTACCGACCTTCTCAGGCTTCTGGATAAGCGTGCGAATAGTCTTGCTGTCCATCTTGCGGACGGCTTCCTCATCCAGACCGAGCGCAACCAGGCGCTTGCGCTGCGACGCTTCGCGGCGACGACGCTCCAGCGGGCTCTTCTTGGGGCGTGTGACCGGCTGTTTGTTAAATTTACGTCCTGTACCCATTTTTGTCCTCCATGCCCACACGGGGCGATCGCAAAAGAATTGGGAGTATGCGCAAGCTATCAGCCAATATCAAGCGCTAATATATGCGTCACCACTCGCGGCTTGGCCATCCAAACAACCCCTTGCGCAATGGGATACCGCGAAGTACAGTTCGGAGGTCAGTCGCCGCTTGATCCGGCACATCTTAAGGATTTTAGGGCTATCGTCGCTCAGCATGCTGACGATATCGCCAGAAAATGGGTCCATTTCTTTGTGCTTCACAAGCAGGTGACACCCGAGCGCATTACAAGGAGACTGCTATACCCTTGAATTCACGGCCTTTGCTTGCGCCAATGCGAAATCAAGCTTGCGGCCTTCCATGTCGACATTGGCAATGACCACTTGCAGCCGAGTTTCGACGGCGTAGCGCTTCTTACCGGCCCGCAGGGACTGGTTCGTGCGGCTGTGCCGCACGAAGCCATTGGACAGCGCCCTGACATGCACCAGTCCCTGCACCTGCAGCGCCGGGATTTCAACAAACAGGCCAAAGTTCATGACACTCACCACCACGGCTTCATAGGTCTGAGGGTCGCCTGACTCGAGCTGCCGCTTCAGAAAACGGTATTTCTTGATTTCAACAACAGCCCGCTCGGCTTCGTCGGCGCGCCGCTCGGTGTCCGAACAACTCGCGGCGACCTTCTCCAGCTCATCCTTGCCATACATCCGCGGCCCCCGCTTGGCATCCGGTTTGGCGCGCTTCAGCAGCAAGGCTCCAAGCTGACGATGGACAATGAGATCAGGGTAGCGCCGGATGGGAGACGTGAAGTGGCCATAGTACTGCTTCGCCAGGCCGAAATGTTCCGCCCGCTCAGGGCTGTATTCCGCCCGGTTCATGCTTTTCAGTACCGCCAGTCGAACATAGTCCGACCGCGCATCCCCCTTAACGCTACGAAGGAACTTGGCCAGGTTACGGCGATTGGTCAGATCGCCCGGTTCAAAGCCAAGTCCCGACAGTTCGGCCGTCAGGTCCTGCATTTTCTCGGCATTGGGCGGTGCGTGAATGCGGTAGATCGAGGGAATCGAGCGATCAGCCAATTCGCGCGCCGTCGCCTCGTTGGCGGCCACCATGCACTCCTCCACGAGCTGGTGGGTCTCGTCGTTTGCCACCATCCGGATTTCTGTTGTGACCCCGTGCTCATCCACCATCACTTCCGGCTCGGGTGCGTCCAACTCCAAGGCGTACTTGGCGAAGCGGCGCTTGCGAAACTGCTGAGCCATGCGATGGAGCTCGCGCAAGAGGCGCGTGGCCTCCTTGCCTATGCCCGAGACGTTCTCGCCCTGCAGAACAGGCAACACCTCTTCGTAGGTGAAGCGCCGGCGTGACCGAATCTGCGTCCGCTCGAAGCGGCTCGCCACAACCAGCCCTTTGTCGTTCACCGTCATAAAGACCGAGAAGGCCAAACGGTCAACGTCAGGACGCAGACTACAGACCCCGTTGGAAAGCTGCTCAGGGAGCATGGGAATAACGCGATCCGGCAGGTAGACGCTGTTTCCCCGCAGGCGCGCTTCCTTGTCCAGATCCGAGCGCGGCCGGACAAAGTGGCTGACATCCGCAATGTGCACGCCCAGCACACGCTGCCCCTTCGCGTCGCGTTCCATCGAGAGCGCGTCATCGAAATCCCGTGCCCGTGCCGGATCAATCGTGAGCACAAACAGGTTGCGCCGGTCAGCCCGGCGGCCCGGCCGCTCCAGCAGTCCGCTGACCGTCTCTGCCTCGGCCAGTGCTTCCGAAGGAAATTCGTCGGGCAACCCGTAGTGACGGATGGCCGCCATGGTGTCTTGTGACGGGGTGTCGGCCGGTCCCAGCGACTCCGTGATCTCGGCCTCGGGATTGATGTGCGGATCTTTCCATCCGGCAAAACGTATAATCACACGATCGCCGATCTCGGCCCCACCGGCATCCGGAACATAGAAATCCTTCTTGTAACGAGGGTCCATCGGCACCACGTAGAAAAAACGGTCGGTCCGCTTCAGTGTCCCCACGATCTCGCGCTGGGCGCGTGCCAGGATCCGTATGACCCGCCCTACCCTCACACGATCATCTGTGATCCGCTCGGCCAACTCGCGTCCCACGCGCACCACCACCGTATCGCCCGGCAAGGCCGTGCTCAGCGCGGTACGCGGGACGAAGGCGACACAGCTCCCGCCGGCCCCCTGCACATAGCCGTCCCCCCGCTTGCTCAGATCGAGCCGGCCGGTCACAAGGTCGGCCTCGCTGCCCACGGAATAGCGGTTGCCGCGAATGCGGACAATCTCGCCCCCGAGCAGCAGCTCGTTGAGCACCTTTTGGAGCTGCTTCTTCTGCGCCCCCCGTAGCTTCAGCGCCGCACTGACCTCGTTGATAGAGGGCGGCGTTCGCCGTTGCGCATGCAAATGGTCCAGCACTGATTTCTTTAATGTTCCTGTCTTCATTATTCACTTTCTGCCGCAGCACAGACGGCTTGCCATCCGTCATAATTCCACTCAAGTGGAAAGGCGCGGCACTGGTACGGTTTTGCTTCCTGAATCCGGCATCCGTCTGGCCCAAGCATTGAGCAGCTATGGTCCTCCCGTTCGATAATGCTCAGACCACGACGGTCACGGGTCAGACGCGTGTGGTTCTCGATAAACTCATCCGTTGAGATATCCAACAGGGCGGCAATACGTTCCGGTTCACCGTTCAGAAGCCGCACTTCACCGGGAATCCGACAGCACCTGCCGCAGCGGATGCAGTTATGCTCCGGGGTGCTATTCACTGCCCTCATCATTCTGCTCAGGCGCGACACCCTGGGGCTCACCCTCTGAGAGCTCACTCTCGTCCGTCGCCACTGTCTCAGGCTCATCGTCTACAGCATCAGGCTTCTTCCCTATCCGCGATACCATATAGGCGCGAATGGTGTCCGCCTCCGCCGCCACGACATCCGAGCGTGTTGGAATATCCGCCAGCGCCTCGATCACCTCGTGATGCGCGAGGTCATTCCCTGTGGCCTGCTCGATCGCGGCAGGAAACTTGGCCGGGTGGGCGGTGGCCAGGCAAATCATAGGCTCGGACTCATCCATGAACCTGCGTCCCACGCTCACCCCGACCGCTGAATGCGGGTCCAACAGGTAGTCATGCTCCTCGTGGAACTCACGAATCGTCTGCAGCGTCGCCTCGGTATCGCCCACGCCGGCGACGATCAGGCCGTCAATTGATTCCCCGTCACTGAACGGCAGCGCCAGTCGGCCGGTCGTGGCAAAAGTCTTCATCAGAATACGCACCGTCTCGGGCGATTCGCCGAGGCGGTAGTAGAGATAGCGCTCGAAGTTGCTGGCCACCTGGATGTCCATCGACGGGCTCAACGTCGCGTGGACCTCGCCCAAGCTGTAGTCGCCTTCACAGAAACAGCGGGCCAGTATGTTGTTCTCGTTCGTAGCGAGGATCAGCCGCCCTATCGGCAGCCCCATCCGGGCCGCGATGGTGCCGGCGAAGATATCGCCGAAATTACCCGTGGGAACGGCAAAGCGGACGCGCTCGGCGCCCGTACGCTCCATCACGCGGAATGCGCCGTAGAAGTAGTAGACCACCTGTGCCAAGACGCGAGCCCAGTTGATCGAGTTGACCGAACCCAGCTCATACGTGTCCTTGAAATCCAAGTCGGCAAAAAGGGTCTTCATAATCTCCTGGCAGTCGTCGAACGTACCCTCCACGGCAAGGTTGTGCACGTTGTCGTCCGTAACAGAGGTCATCTGGTGTTCCTGGATCGGGCTCACCCGGCCCTTGGGATGCATCACGAAAATCCGGATCCGGTCACGCCCACGTACCCCATAAATCGCCGCGCTGCCGGTATCACCGCTGGTCGCGGCAAGAATGTTGAGATCCTGCTCACGATCCTTTAGAATATGCTCGAACAGGTTGCCGAGAAACTGCAGGGCCACATCCTTGAACGCCAGCGTCGGCCCGTGCCACAGTTCCAGTACATGCACGTTGCCGACCTGAACAACCGGGGTGACCTCGGTTGAACGGAAGCCGGCATAGCTGGTTTGAACGAGCTGTTTCAGATCCTTGTCCGGAAGGTCCACAAACAGACGCATGAGCTCGAAAGCCAGGTCCGGATAGTCAAGGGCCGCCCAGGCGGCCAGGCGGTCCGACACGTCCGGAATGCACTCCGGCAAGAGAAGTCCGCCGTCCCGGGCGAGCCCCATCATTACCGCATCACTGAACCCGACTGGCTCGATACCACCACGCGTACTGATATACTGCATACTCATTCCTCAATGATTACAGAACGGGGCCTAAAACAAAAGCCGGAATAGAGTGGTTAACCTACGGCCCGCGCGGAGCGCGGGCCGCAACACTACCGCTGCCTCTCACACATCCACACGGCGCCCAGCATGACTCCGCCGCCGACCAACAGGCGTATCAGGTCGGCCTGTTCCTTAAACAGCACAATGGAGGCAAAGACAGCCAGCGGGATTTTGATGTTATTCATCACGGCCAGCGTCCCGTGGTTGACAAGGCGGGTGCCACGGTTCCACAGGAAGAAGCCGATCCCCGATGGAACCAGACCCAGGTAGAGCAAGACCCACACCTGTGTCCTGCTGAAACTCCAGGCGTGCCACCCTCCGCCCGCGGTACAGACGGCAGCCGCGAGCAGGAGGCCACCGGCAAACAGAACTGCAAACACGTCTTTGTCGCGCAGCCGCGCGTGGCCTTTCTGCATCACGTGACGGTACGCAACTTGTCCGAACGCAAAGGCCACATTCGCCATCTGCAGCAAGACGATCCCGCGCAGCGCGACCGCGCGGTCCGGCAGGCAAAAGACAATCGCCGCCGCCCCTAGTACGGCGACGAGAGCGGCCACAAAGACGCGCTGCTGCCATTCCCGTCGGCCGATAAGATGGAGCACAGCCACGTAGAGCGGCGTTAAGATCGTGAACAGCGCCACCTCGTGTCCCTGGAGGTACTGATAGGCCTGTATGTAGGCCACATACATCACGCCATATTGAACAGCCCCGATCGCCAGAAGCTTGAGAATCAACACGCCACCCACCCCGCGCAGCCTCAGCAAGGGAAGGAAGAGCAGGAAGGAAAGGGTCAGGCGGATCCATGCCACCATGAATGGATTCAGGTCGGTCAGGCAGGTCCCGATCAGCCCGAACGAGAACGCCCAGAGCAGGGAGGCACCCAGCAGCGACGATATCCCGCTAGTAAAGGATCTCGAACGCATCGTGCCGCGCCTCTCGTTCACAGCAAACCTCACTCAGCTTCGTGACCCTGGCCGAAGGCGGGCCCTTCTTGAGCCAGTCACGCAGAGCATCAAGCTGTGCTTCCGAGCCCTCCGCCGTGACCTCCACGGTGCCGTCCGCCAGGTTCCGCACCCAACCGGTCAGCCCCAGTCGCACCGCCTCATCGCGACAGGCCCAGCGAAAACAGACGCCCTGTACCCGACCAGACAGAAAGAAATGTCCGCAGCGTGTATTCAGATCCGTGTATCCCTCATTGACTCGTTATCTATCCGCTGTCAGAGTGTTCCGCGTTCAAGAACCAAAATATAATCGTACCACGCGGAGAGAATGATGGAAGAGAAGATTAAGGCAAAACTGGAAGAGATTCGTCCCATGCTACAGGCCGATGGCGGCGACATGGAGGTCGTGACCATTGAAGGCACCGATGTCACCCTGCGCCTGACGGGTGCCTGCGGCGGTTGCCCTCACGCCACCATGACCATCAAACAGGGCATTCAGCGCGTTCTGCGTGAGCAGGTTGATGAGGCCATTGTGGTTGAGCAGGCGGTGTAGGCACACGGTTACAGACTGCCGGGAGCGGAGGAGCAGGGGTGTCCTCTGCGGCCTAGCAGGCCGAGCGGAGCGAGGCAGTGCTCCAGCCCAGAGGATACCCCTGCTCCGGAGCGGTATGCCGGGGGAGGGAGTCGAACCCTCACGGTGTTGCCACCGCTGGATTTTGAGTCCAGTGCGTCTGCCATTTCGCCACCCCGGCGTCACAGGAAACGGTCGCCCCTCTGCGGGAAAACCGAGCACGCAAGCTACGCCATCCCCCTGCCGATGTCAAGGGTTGGACATTCTTGCAATCCGTCGAGCCACTCATTCCCCAAAAACGGTTTGCGCCCGACCGCCAGTACTGTTAAAACCATTGTCTGGTATGACTGATCGCACCCAGACACCTTTGCAGCTCCTGCTGATTGAGGACGAGGCCGCCTATGCCGGCTTGGTCAGAAAGACAATTGAGCGCTCCCCTGCCCCCTGCGAAGTCTCCTGGGCAGCGTCTTTGTCCGAAGGCCTCGACCAACTCCGCTCCAAGGGCTTTGATGTCGCCATTCTCGACCTGACCCTGCCCGACAGCGAGGGTGTGGAGACGGTAATCCGCCTCCAGGCCGTGGCGCCAGACCTGCCGGTTGTTGTTCTGAGCGGGCTTGATGACGAGGACATCATCTACGACGTCCTCTGCCGTGGTGTCCAAGAATACCTGATTAAGGACACCTCAACGACTGTCCTGCTTCCCCGCGCCATCCGATATGCCATCGACCGCAAACGCTCAGAGGTGGAGCTGAGCGAAACCGTCGAGCGCCTTGAGTGCCTTTTCAACGGATCTCCCGACGCGGTCTTCGTGGAAAACACCGATGGCCTCATTCTCGATGTAAACCCCGCCGCATGCCGCCTTCATGACCTGCCGCGCGAGGAGCTCGTTGGCAAGAAAGTCGACGACCTTGTGCCTCCGACAGAGCGGGAAGTCGTCAGGAAGCAGTTCCGCAAGTGGGCAACCGGCGAGCTGGATAGCTTTGAGGGCTTCAGTCGGACCAGCGGAGGCGAAGATATCCCGGTTGAAATTCGTGGTGCCAGGATTACCTATAAGGGGCAGCCGGCTCTTCTCCTCCACGTGCGCGACATCAGCGTACGTAAGGAGTCCGAAGTGGCGCTGGCTGAGAGTCGGCAGCGATTCAAGGATCTGGCGGACCTCATTCCCCTTCCCCTGTGGGAGACCGATTTCGACGGCAACTTTACCTACACCAACCGGGCAGGCTACGAGACGTTTGGATACACCAAAGCCGACGTCGAGAAGGGGCTCCACGCCCTGACCGTCTTTGCGCGTAAAGACCGGATGCGGATGACCAAGGACTTCCTCGCACGCCTGAGCAGTAAAACCTACGAGAGCCAGGAATACACGTGCGTGACATCAGGCGGAAGAATCTTCCCTGTTCTCATCTACAGCGCCCCGATTCTCCAGGACGGCAAACCCGTCGGTCTGAGGGGTATTAGCGTGGATATAGAGGAACGCGTTGCCCTTGAGGCACAGCTACGCCAGGCGCAGAAGCTGGAATCGCTGGGAACGCTGGCACAGGGAGTGGCACACGAGATCAGCGATCCCGTCATGGGGATCATCGGCTATGCCGATCTCCTTAAGGACTACTTCGAGGAGGATGACGAGGCCACAACCTTTATCAGCCAGATCATCCGGCATGCCCGCGGCGTCTCAGACCTCGTCAAGAGCCTCCGTTACTGCTCTCCCTCAGACACGCCCGCCATATGGGAATCCCTTAAGGCAGATGAATTAATCAACGACACCGTTGAGCTGGCGCGTCCCGCCATTCAGAAACACGGTATTACGTTAACCGTTGAGTTGGATCAGGAACTCCCCCCCGTCCACGGCAGCGAACAGCAGATCCAGCAGGTACTCATGAACCTGCTCAACAATGCCAGTGATGCCCTCAACAGCAAGTATATCGGCGAAGATGACGATAAGTTGATCAGAATCACCGCTCGAACGATTGCGGACCAGGAATGGCAGCCGACACCGGAGCGCGAGGACGTGCAGGGCGAGATCACGGGTGTCCGTATCACCGTTGAGGACCATGGCCCCGGGATATCGGAACACGTGCGGGACCGGATGTTCGACCCCTTCTTCTCAACCAAACCACACGAAATGGGCTCCGGGCTTGGCCTCTCCATCAGTCACAGCATCGTGCGAGATCACGGAGGAAAGATCACCGTTGAGAGCGAAGAGGGTGCGTTCACGCGCTTCAATATCGACCTGCCACTTGCCACTGTAACAGGACACTAGCGGTCGTAATTGCTGGCCCAGCCGACCGTGCTGTGCGCACTGTCGGCAAGTGACGCCAACAGGTTATGCGTCACCTTCGGCTCCATGTTTGCAGCATCCAGGCTTTCCAAGCGTTCCCACCGAAAATCGAGCCAGTCCTCGGCCACCGGCACTTCGGCACCGGGCTGTAGTCCCGGGATTTCCAGTTCAAACAGCAGGTTGATCTCGTCGATCTGTCGGCGCTTCTGCTCGAACTGGTTCTCCACCACGCCCAGGAACCGACCGGCGTGCGCCTCAACGCCCAGTTCTTCCCTGATCTCGCGCTCGAGTGCCGTCATGGCGGACTCCCCTTTCTCGATGTGGCCACCGGGAAGATACGTGTTGGTGTGGCCTCGACCGTGACAGAGCAGCAGATGCCCGTCCACGATACAGACCCCGCGACTGATCACTTCAATGCCATGATGCCCACTCGTCATCTGTTACCCGCCTTCCATAGCTGTAGCAACTCGCCAGCCAAAAACAGCGAACCGGCCACGCAGACAGCCCCGTCGCGTTCCCCTGCCCAATCTGACGCCTGCGCGAGCGCCGTCTGGAGATCATCTGTGGCAATCGCATCCATGCCGACCGAAGTCGCCAGCTGCTGCAGGTCGCCTGCCGGCAGCCCCCGCTCGTTGGCCAGCGGCACGGTCCATACATGCGCCTTCAACGCAGCCAACTCTTGTAGTGTACCACGAATATGCTTATCTGCACACATCCCCAGCACCAGTGCAACAGGACGCCCCTTCACCAACCGCTTCAGAGAGCGAGCCAGGGCATGCGCGGCGTCCGGGTTGTGGGCGCCGTCCACCAGCACCGGGGGGTCCTGCTGCAACACCTGCAACCGCCCCTCCCAGTGGGTTGTGGTCACCCCCTCAACCAGTGCCTCGTCTGTCAAAGGAAGCTGTACCTCATCGCGCAACACCTCGCAGGTCGCAACCGCCAGCGCGAGATTCTCAAGCTGATACTCTCCGAGAAGCGGCACGGTGACCGGCGGAAAGCTGCGCTGAGAGGTCTCAATCTTCACGCACTGGCCATCCAGGTCCGCCTTGAGCAGATCGATACTCACGCTGTCCGCCGCATCGCGCAATGGGGCTTTGTGCTCACGCGCCAGTTGTACCAGCACGTCCCGCGCCTCCGGCGGCATCGCGCCAATCACCACTGGCCGGTCGGGTTTGATGATTCCCCCTTTTTCTCTCGCTATCGTCACCAAGTCATCGCCCAGATAGGCCGTATGGTCCATAGCGATACGCGTGATCACCGACACGGCTGGGGTCACGACACTCGTGGCATCAAGCCGCCCCCCCATCCCTGTCTCCAGAACGGCCAGCTGCACCTTGTTGGCCTTGAAATGCTCAAAAGCCATCGCGGTACAGCATTCAAAGAAAGTCACCTGGGTTTCACTCCCCGCTTCAATAGCTTCGGCTGCCTGTTCGACCCGGCCCATCAATCTGGTCAACATGGCGTCATCCACCATGTCTCTGTTGACGCGGAATCGCTCATTCAAGCGCACCAAGTGCGGCGAAGTGAACAGGCCCGTGCGGAATCCTGCGGCTGTGAGCACCGACGCCAGTATGGCGCTCACTGATCCCTTTCCGTTCGTGCCTGCCACATGGACAGCAGCGAAGCTGCGCTCAGGGTTGCCGAGAACTTCGAGCAGTTCACGCTCGGATTCAAGTCCCGGTTTGATGCCGAAACGTCGGCGCGCGAAAAGGCGCTCTACCTGTTGGCTCATCTCCACGTGTCTACACTCCCCGTCCCACGGTTGCCACCCACACACGATGAGCACCGGCCTGCTTAAGGGCGTCGGCCACCGCGTCTACCGTAGCACCGGTAGTCATGATGTCGTCAATCAGAAGTAGACTGCGGCCCGACACCCATCCGGTCGGTTTCACCGCGAATGCCCCCTCCACGTTCCTGCGGCGGGCCGCGCCATTGAGAAGCGCCTGGGTATCGGTGTGGCGAGTACGATACAGTCCGGCATCCGACAGCGTGAGTCCTGAGCGGCGGGCCACGTACTGGGCCAGGAGACAAGACTGGTTGAACGTGCGCTCACGATGCCGCCGACCATGCAGAGGCACGTACGTTACCGCATCGATGACCGCATCGGCATAGTGAACGTCTACGCATCCGGCAAGCACTGCACCCAATTCCTTAACCAGGTGCGTGGCCCTGCGGTACTTGAACGCCTTCACACAGTGCTGAACCGGGCCTTCGTAATGGGCGGCCGAGCGCGCACGATCGAACGCTGGGGGACGACGGCGGCACCAGGAACATACATACGATGCATCCACCTGACCCTGCACCGGATCGCCACACCAACTACAGAACGGAAACTGGATCAGGGACACGTCACTGCGGCAGTCCCAACAGAGGTGGCGTCCGCGTTCCCCCACACCCGTGCCGCACACCGCGCATGGGCGAGGATAGACGAAATCGAGAAGCGGGGAGAGGGTTTGCCCAAACACCATGAGCCCTACCCGTCGACGTGGCGCGCCAGGATCAGGCCGTAGCGGTCCCGGTCGGCATCCGTAATGGCTGACGCCGGTGTCAGAATCGCGCTCTGCATGGCACGGCGACAACTACAGGTGCGCTCGTCTCTGATCCGGCTCGAGAGGTCCGTCACGACAGCCTTGGCCAGCTTCGTATTGGCCACAAGGTGTTCAATCACCATCTCCACGGTCACATTGCCGGCTTCTTTGTGCCAGCAATCGTAGTCCGTCACCATAGCCATTGGCAGATAGCAGATCTCTGCTTCCCTACAGAGCTTGGCTTCCCCGAGGCTGGTCATACCAATCACATCGAACCCGTGGCTGCGGTAAACGTTCGATTCCGCACGCGTCGAGAAAGCCGGCCCCTCCATGTTGACGTAGGTGCCCCCCAGATGGACGCTGTTGGGAAGCCCTTCGCGCTGGATCACCTCCCGCGCGGCATCCGCCACCAGCTCGCGCAGACAGGGACAGGTTGGGTCGGCCATAGAGACGTGCGCCACAACGCCCTTTCCGAAGAACGTGTGCTCAAGCGCCTTCTTGGTCCTGTCATAGTACTGGTCGGGAAGCACGATATCGCGTGGGTGAAGGTTCTCCTTCAGGCTGCCCACCGCGCTGATCGATATAACGCAATCGACGCCCAAGGCCTTGAACCCGTAGATATTCGCCCGATGATTGATCTCCGAAGGCATGATGCGGTGCTGCCGTCCGTGACGCGGAAGGAATACCAGGTCAACACCCTTGAGCTGAGCACAGCAGAATTCGTCAGAGGGCTCGCCAAACGGGGTCGCCGGCGTCTCGTAGCCGACAGCTTCCAGCCCTTCGATTTCGTACACACCACTGCCGCCGATGACACCAATCTTCATTGCGCCTCCCGTTTAGGATAAGGGATAGGCCGTCCGGGGGTCGAACCCGGGACCCCTTGATTAAAAGTCAAGTGCTCTAGCCAACTGAGCTAACGGCCCTCTTGAAAGGCCAGCAAAGTAGGCCATTCCCCCTCCCTTGTCAAGATGTGGGGCGGAAAATTGGTTGCAGAAATGGTAGCGGATTGGTTGCAGGCGGGTGGTGCAACAAAAGGCCCGGCTCGAAAGCCGG
>JAOZSS010000052.1 GCA_029939545.1 Kiritimatiellia bacterium
ACTCACCGGCGGTATTGCGTGCGGAAAGAGCCTGGTGGCTTCGTACATGTCAACCCGTGGTGTTGAGATGTGTGAGGCCGATGAGCTTGCTCACCAGGCCTTGGTCCAGGGCACCACAGTCTACGAGGCTGTGGTGCAGCATTTTGGCGGAGAGATTGTGGCGGACTCGGGGGCGATTGACCGTACGGTCCTGGCCGAGCGGGTGTTTGGGGCTGCGGAGGATCGCGCGGCGCTGAATGCGCTGGTGCATCCGGCCGTAGAGAAAGCATGGAACGCCTGGCTACAGGAGCGGCAGGCCGCCATGGCCGTGGTCGTGGTGCCTTTGCTGTTTGAGGCGGGGTATGGAGACGGGTGGGATGCCGTCGTCTGTGTATGCGCATCACGCGTGACACGCATGGCTCGCTTGCGGGAACGGGGATTGACAGATGATCAGGCCAAGGCGCGGATCGATGCGCAATGGCCGGAGCGAGAGAAGATCGCACGCGCCGACTATGCAGTGTGGAATGATGGAACGCCGGAATGCCTGGAGACCCAGGTCGTGAGGGTTTTGGATAGCATGAAGAGAGGGTAGGTATGGCTCAGAGAAAAAGCAACTCATCGCGTCGTCAGGGTCGTGGTCGTGGTCGCCGACCGGTCAACGGCAATGTCGCCGTCGATGGTGAACCACGTTTCAACAGGCCGGTCCGCAGCGCGGACGGCGACCAGGGCAGCAGTGGCGAGAAAGGCGGGAAGGGCGAAGAGCCGCCTCGCAAGGACGGTCCGATGCTCAGCCTGTTTGAGCTCCAGGAAAGATCTGTTCCCGAGCTGTGCGAGTTCGCTGACAAGCAAGGCCTGACAGACCTGGGCGCTTTGCAGAAACATGAACTGATCTTCGAGATTCTCAATGAGCATGCGCACCAGGGCGGCTGCATGAACAGCCACGGGGTGCTGGAGATTCTCCCCGACGGTTTCGGCTTCCTCCGCTCCGAACACAGCAACTACCAGCCGTGCCCCGAGGATATCTATGTGTCCCCTTCTCAGATTCGCCGTTTTTCCCTGCGTACGGGCGACTTGGTGGCCGGGGAGATTCGGGAGCCGAAAGAGAAGGAGCGCTTCTTCGCGCTGCTTCGTGTGAACGAGATCAACGGCCAGCCCGCCGACGGGACGCGCCGGATGGTTCCGTTCGAAAACCTGACCCCGATCTTCCCCGATCAGCGTATCGACCTCGAAAATGGGCAGAACGAGGTGTCGATGCGGGTGATGGACCTCTTTACGCCGATCGGCATGGGGCAGCGCGGAGTGATCGTGGCCCCGCCGCGTACCGGTAAGACGGTACTGCTGCAGAAGATCGCCAACAGTATCTCGGCCAATCATCCGGATGTACACCTGATCATTCTTCTGATCGACGAGCGTCCCGAGGAAGTGACCGATATGCAGCGCAACACCAAGGCACACGTGATCAGTTCCACGTTCGACGAGACGCCTGAGCGGCACGTGCAGGTGGCGGAGCTGGTGATCGAGATGTCCAAGCGCATGGTGGAGTGCGGCGGGGAGGTGGTGATCCTGCTCGACAGCATCACGCGTCTGGCGCGCGCCTACAATACGCTTCAGCCGCACAGTGGCAAGATCCTCTCGGGTGGCGTGGATGCCAATGCGCTGCACAAACCTCGTCGTTTCTTCGCCGCGGCACGCAACATCGAGGACGGCGGCAGTCTTACCATCATGGCGACGGCTCTTGTGGAAACGGGCAGTCGAATGGATGACGTCATTTTCGAGGAATTCAAGGGGACCGGTAACCTCGAGCTCTGTCTGGACCGCTCCCTCGTCGAGAAACGGGTGTTTCCTGCCATCAACGTGGAGAAGTCTGGTACGCGCAAGGAAGAACTCTTGCTTCATCCTGATGAGCTGGCGCGGATCTGGACCCTGCGTCGCGCCATCAATGGCGTTCCAGCCGTGGAGGCCATGGAAATGATCGTGAAGCGCTTGAAGAAGACCAAGAGCAACGCTGAGTTCCTGTTGACATTGAAAGAATACGGGGGCTTGGGCCGTGGGGAGGGGCTCTCGCCCGACTGGTTCGGAATACCGAACCGCTAAGGAGCGATACCCCCTCCCCACGGCCTTCGCTGGGGGTAGGTGGAGAGCTGTGAGCCGTGAACGATCCTTGGAGAAGATATGAACGTTAAGATTGAAGATGCTGGCCCGTGCCGGAAGATGATGCATATTGCGACGACGAGCGAGGAAGTCCGCGAGGACTACGAGGAGCTTCTGGGCTGGTTCCGCAAGGGCGGGCGCGTGCCCGGGTTTCGTAAGGGCAAGGCCCCCACGAAAGTAATCGAGGCCCAGTACAAGAACGACCTGACCGAATCGGCCAAGGATCGCCTGGTGCCGCGTTTCTATCGCGCTGCGTTGGAAGAGCAGGGCGTCACCCCTGTGGCCATCGTGGGCGTTCAGAATGTTGAATTCACGAAGGATACCGGGTTGGCGTTCGACGTGATGATTGACGTGCCACCCGACTTCAAGCTGCCGAAGTACATGAAGATTTCGCTGAAGCGCAAAGCGGTTGAGGTAGCCGATGACGATGTGCAGAAGGCGTTCGACTCCGTGCTGGAACAGCAGTCCCGTTTCGAGGATGACGATGACGGTACGCTCGAGGACGGCAACCTGGTGAAGCTGGACTACAATGGCGTATGCGACGAGCAGCCGGTCAAAGAGTTGGCCCCGGACGCCCCGGAGCTGGACGAAGGAACAGATTTCTGGGCCATGCTGGGTCAGCGTGAGTTCCTGCCCGGGGTGGATGCGTCCCTGCGGGGGGCCAAGGTGGGGGACGAGGTAAAGGCGGAGATTGCCTTCCCCGAAGATTTTGCTACGGAGATCCTGCGAGGCAAGACGGCCTCCTACACGCTGACGATCAAGGCGCGTCGTGCCCGCAAACTTCCGGAAGTGAACGAGGAGTTTCTCAAGCCGTTTGAGGTGGATAGTGAAGCGGCGCTGCGGCAGCGTATCCGCGATGACATTCAGCAGAACCGCGAGCAGCAGGAAGATGCCCGCCTCAAGCAGGAGATCGGCACTCACCTACTCAAGAAAACCAAGTTCGACCTTCCTCAGTCGGTGGTGCAGCAGGAAATGCAGATGATGGTGCGTAGTATGGTGGACCGTATTGCCATGCAGGGCGCATCGCGCGAGCAGATCGAGGAACAGCAGTCCCAGATCGTGGAGTCTGCCACCGAGGCATCGAAAGAGCGTGTTCAACTCATGTACGTCCTGAGCCGTATTGCGGAAGAGGAATCGATCTCGGTTTCGAACGAGGAATTGGATCAACGCCTGGAAACTATGGCGACGAGCTACGGGATGACGGCTGACAAGCTCAAGAGCGAGCTGGAGAAGCGTAACGCGCTCGAGCGGATGCAAAGCGACATCCGCGACGAGAAGACGCTGGACTTTCTCCTCGAGAACGCCAAGGTTAAGTAGGTCGGAGATCAGAGGTTGGAAGTTGGATATCGGAAGTCGGATTCAAGAGAGGGTTGATTTATGACGGTACAGAATCAGGCGCTGGTGCCTATTGTGGTGGAGCAGACGGGGCGCGGTGAGCGGGCCTATGACATTTTCTCACGCTTGCTCAAGGATAGAATCCTTTTTATCGGGTCGGGTATCAACGACGACATCAGCAACCTGATCATTGCGCAGTTGCTCTTCCTGCAGGCGGAGGATGCCAAGAAGGATATCAGCATCTACGTCAACTCGCCGGGAGGTTCCGTCACGGCCGGACTTGCGATCTATGACACGATCCAGTTCCTGAAATGCGACGTGGCGACCTATTGTGTCGGCCAGGCCGCGAGCATGGGGGCCGTGCTGTTGGCCTCCGGTACGGCAGGCAAGCGCTTCGCGCTGCCCAATGCGCGTATCATGATTCACCAGCCGTGGGGTGGCGCGCAGGGCCAGGCGTCGGATATCAGTATTCAGGCCAAGGAGATCCTGCGGTTGCGTGATCGGATCAACGAGATTCTGGCACACCATACCAACAAGGCTATCGATGAGATTGCCGCCGATACGGATCGCGATTTCTTCATGTCGGCTGCCGATGCCAGGGACTATGGCCTGGTGGATGAGGTCGTGGTCAAGAGCAAGAAGGAGGCCTGAGCGTGGAGTCGTCCGATGGTCCCGTAACATGCAGTTTCTGTGGCAAGCGCCGCGAGACGGTCAGCGGCCTCGTGACGGGGCCGGGTGTCAACATCTGCGATGTATGTGTTGAGCTCTGCAATGGCCTCTTGGCGAAAGACAACGAACCGGTTGAGAAGGTGGACGTGCGCCCCAGTCTCGTGGTGCCCAAGCCGCATGAAATCAAGGGGTATCTCGATGATTACGTGATCGGTCACGCCCATACTAAGAAGGTTCTCTCGGTGGCGGTTCACAACCACTACAAGCGACTCAAGCAGGAATCCCACTTCGCAGAGGATCATCCCTTCTCAGACGTCGAGATCGAGAAGAGCAACATTATGCTGATCGGGCCCACCGGCTCCGGGAAAACGCTCATGGCGCGTTCCCTGGCCAAGCTGCTGGACGTGCCGTTCTCGATCGTGGATGCCACGACGCTGACGGAGGCGGGCTACGTGGGTGAGGATGTTGAGAACATCCTGCTGAGCCTGATTCAGAGCGCGGATGGCGACGTGGCGCGTGCTGAGACGGGCATTGTCTACGTGGACGAGATCGACAAGATCGGGCGCAAAACGGAGAACGTTTCCATCACGCGCGACGTATCCGGTGAGGGCGTGCAGCAGGCCCTGCTCAAGATTCTCGAGGGCACGATGGCCCGGGTGCCGCCCGGCGGCGGTCGTAAGCACCCGCAACAGGAATACATCAAGATCAACACCGAACACATCCTCTTCATCTGCGGAGGTGCCTTTGTGGGGTTGGATGGCATTGTGAAGCGGCGCATGGGATCCCAACAGATCGGGTTCCTGGAACCGGAGAGCCGTGCCGTTACCGGTGTGGGTGATGGTGGAATTGAGCCGGAGGACCTGGTCAAGTATGGCCTGATTCCTGAGCTCATCGGACGCCTGCCTATCGTAACGACATTGGCCGAACTGACCGAGGACCAGCTGGTGGAGATCTTGGTCAAGCCGCGCAACTGCATGGTGAGTCAGTACCAGAAACTGCTCGCCATGGAGGATATCAATCTGAGCTTTACCGACAGTGCACTCCGCGAAATGGCGGCTCTCTCGGTTAACCGTGGAACGGGTGCCCGGGGACTGCGCGCGATTATCGAGCGTCTGATGCTGGACGTGATGTATGAAGCACCCCGACACTCAGCCACGAACGCTCTTCGCGTAACCAAGCGCATGGTGACCGGTCAGGTCCAGTTCCCTGAACCGGACACCCGCATGAAGCGGATCGCTTAGCCTCTGATCTGTTCGCTGAGCCAGGCCCTCAACGACGCACGCTCGGGAAATCGGTCTTCCAGCTGCGCTTCGTAGGCCTTGCGCAGCCAATGCCCGATCTGTGGGCCTTCCTGGATACCCATATCGAGGATATCACCCCCGCTGATCCATGCTGGAGGGAGGGCCGGCTCATTGGCCATCTCCTCCTGGAAAGCCACCAGGCGATCGTAGTTGTCCAGCTCCCCGTGACTTCCCACGCAGTCGAGCCGATGCAGCTCAAGCTCGACCGGGAAGGTGGGCGCTCCCACCATGCGGCGGAGCGTTGCACGGCGCATGCGCGGCACGTCCATCGTGCGCATGTGGCCACGTACGCAGGCGGTGATGAAGTCGATGTCGTCATTCGGAAACCGCAGCCGGCGCAGGATCTCAACGGTCATGTCGCCGCCCACCGTTGCGTGCCGATTGAAACGGATGCGGTCGGTATCGGTTGTGATAGTAGGGGGTTTGCCCACGTCGTGGAGTAGAACCGCCCATGCCAGCCGTGGGGAAGGCGACTCCATCTCGTTCAACATGAGCACGGTGTGCTCGAAGACGTCGCCTTCCGGGTGAAACTGCGGCGGCTGTAGTGTGCCCCGCATGGCGCTGATCTCGGGGAGCAGTGGCTCCAGAAGGTCCAACTCGTCCAGCAGCATGAGCGCGTCGCCAGCCCGCGGCGACTCGGTGAGAATGCGGGTCAGCTCGTCGCGAATCCGCTCGGCGGCTATGTCGGCGACCTGTCCGGCCTGTTCACGAATGGCGTCGGCCGTGGCGGTATTGAGCTGGAACTCGAGCACGGACGTGAACCGTACAGCGCGCAGCATGCGCAGGTGGTCTTCCTTGAACCGGGTGGCCGGGTGGCCGACACAGCGCACGATTCGATCATCCAGATCGCGCTGCCCTTCGACGAAGTCGATGATCCGGTTGTCCTTCCCGATATCCATGAAGAGTGCGTTGATCGTGAAGTCGCGGCGAAGGGCGTCGGTTTTCGGGTCGCTGAACGTGACGCTGTCGGGGTGACGGCCATCATGGTAGCCGTGGTCGGCCCGGAAGGTGGCAATCTCGACTTCTTCCGAATCGATCCGCACGCGCACGACGCCGAAGCATTTGCCTGTCGTCATGGCTCCGGGGAAAAGACCCTCGACCACGTCAGGTAGCGCCTCCGTGGCCACGTCATAGTCGACGGGCGTACGGTTAAGGAGCCTGTCGCGCACGCAGCCCCCGGCAAGGTATGTTGTGAAACCCTTTGCGGCAAGTCGCTCAATGACCGCAACAGCCGCTCGGTATGCGGCGGCGGGGTCTGATTTTCCTGGAGAAGCGTTGCCCATGATCCTCTCTACTCGGAATCAGCGGGGGATACTCCCACCCGCCCGATGAATGCACTCACGAGTTGGCGCATGCTGGGTGTGGCGACGCGCGTGACGGCGATCACCTCGTCGTGTGACAGCGCTTCGTTGCCTATGGCGGCCGCTCGATTGGTGATGCAGGAGAGTCCCGCCACCTTGAGCCCCAGCGCGCTCGCCATGATGGCTTCCGGCACGGTCGACATGCCGACGGCATCAGCCCCCATCGATGCATACGCGCGCACCTCGGCCGGTGTTTCGTAGGAGGGGCCACTGACGGCCACGTAGATGCCGTGTGCCAGGGCAATGCCCCGCTCCGTGGCCACCGCGTCGAGCTGTGTCCGCAGTTCCGGGGTGTAAAGTCGGGTCAAGTCGGGGAAGCGTGGGCCCAACTCCGGTCGATGCGGGCCCGGCAGCGGGTTGGTGCCCATGGCGTTGATATGGTCATCGATCACCATCAGATCGCCCGGTTTCAGGTTTGCCCGGATGCCGCCGGCTGCATTCGTGATGAGCAGCGTCTCCGCTCCAAGGGCATGGGCGAGAAATGCCGGAAAAATCACGGGCTCCCACGAGCTGCACCCGTACCGGTGGCGGCGGCCCTGGAAGACAAGGCAGGTGCCGTTGCCCGTATCGGCGAGGTGGAGCGCTCCGGCGTGGCCCTTTACGGCGGCGGGTCCCAGCACGGGGATCCTGTCATAAGGAACGGTCTGCAACAGCGTCCAGTCATCAATCGCGGCACCCCATCCGGATCCCAGGATGGCTGCGGTTGATGGGGTCGGGTTGCCCAGTTGTTCGCGCAATGCATCGGCGCTGCTTTGCAGCGCGTCACTATCGATGGGTTTCATGGCGTGTTGATACTCCGTGATTTGCGGCGTTCCGGAGAATATCGTATATTCCGGCGATGCGAGGAAGGAAAAAGAGGCACGGCTCTTGGTGCGACTGGCGTTGGCAACTACAGCACGCCATTCGGTCGGTTGAGGCGTTGGAAGCGGAGGCTCTCGTCGAGCGTGCATCGGCCGAGGCGCTCGTGCCGGTCGTGAACCGGTATCCGCTCTGCATCACACCCTACTACCTCGAACTGGCGAATCGTGCCGACCCGGCCGATCCCGTCCTGCTCCAGTGCCTGCCGGACAGGCGTGAACTGGATGGCGGTCAGGCCGCCGATCCCTTTGCCGAGGAGGGGTCCACGGACGTGCCCGGCCTGGTTCAGCGCTATCCCGATCGCGCGCTCGTGATGACGACCTCTGCGTGTGCCGTCGCGTGCCGGCACTGCACGCGTAAGAACCTGTTGGGTGATCAGCGGCATGTGGTCGGTTCCCGGAGATGGGCGGCGGTGTGTGAGGAGCTGCAGAAGCGTCCGGCGGTTCGCGAAGTGATTCTGTCGGGAGGGGATCCCCTGCTACTGGAAACCGAAGCCCTTGAGCACATGCTGCACGATCTGCACGCGATCTCTCACGTGGAGGTGGTCCGCATTGGCACGCGGGTTCCCGTGGTGCTTCCGATGCGTATCGACGATGCGCTCGCCGATGCGCTGGCGCGGCACCGGCCCCTGTGGGTGAACACGCAATTCAACCATCCGGTTGAACTGACGGCCGATGCGCTGGCCGCGTGCGAACGGCTTATCTCGCGTGGTATTCCCGTCTCCAACCAGGCCGTGCTGCTTCGCGGGGTCAATGACAATCTCGACACGCTTCGGGAGTTGTGCAATAGTTTGCAGCGGAACATGATACGTCCGTATTATGTGTTCCAATGCGATCCGGTGCAGGGCACCGGGCATTTCCATACGGAGATCGGCAAGGGGATTGAACTGAGCCACGAGCTGAGCTGTAGCCTGGGAGGATTGGCCATGCCCCGTTTTGTAGCAGATGTTCCTGGCTCGGATGGAAAGACCCCGTTGGGGGAGCTGACAATGGAAGGATCGTCATCATGATGAGTGTGATCGATGCGCTGGATGTGTCGGCCGATACCGTGGCCAAGCTGGTTGCCACACTGGCCCTACTGATCCTGTTTGTTCTGATTCGTTTCCTGACCTGTGCCCTTGCCAAGCGGAAGCTCGACGACCCCGTACGCTTCCATCATTGGCGACGCGTGATTGTCAACACTCTGACGATCGTGGCGCTCGTACTGATTGGTCGTGTGTGGATTCATGCCTTTGATTCGCTGGCCACGTTTCTCGGCCTGGCCAGTGCGGGCCTGGCGGTGGCCATGCATGACTCGATCGCCAACGTGGCCGGGTGGGTGTTCATACTGTGGCGCAAGCCCTTTAAGCCGGGGGACCGCATCCAGGTGGGCGGAATCAAAGGGGATGTGATCGATCTGCGTCTGTTTCAGTTCAGCGTGATTGAGGTGGGTAACTGGGTGGATGCCGATCAGAGCACGGGCCGTATTGTCCACATCCCGAACAGCCAAATTCTGCGCGAGCCGGTCTCAAACTATGAGACAGGCTTTCAATACATCTGGCACGAGATCCCGGTGCTGATCACATTTGAGAGTGATTGGCGTAAGGCCAAGGATCTGCTGGGCACCATCGCATCCGAGAAGGCCGAGCATCTCTCCGAGGGCGCTAAGGAGCAAATCCGGCGCGCGGCGATGCGCTACCTGATCTTCTTCAAGAACCTGACCCCCATCGTCTACACCACCGTAAAGGAGTCCGGCGTGATGCTAACGCTGCGCTACATCGTTAAGCCGCGTGAAAGGCGCAACTCCGAGGAAGCGATCTGGGAAGCCATCCTGGATGCGTTTGGCCAACACGAGGACATCTCTTTGGCCTACCCGACCACGCGTTTCTACCAGGCCGAGACTAATCCCCCTGCCGGGCATTGTAAATAGCGCCGCCCGAGGCGAGGTAGTCCTGTAGAACGGCGGCGGCGGCACTGCGGCAGACATCGCGTGTTACGCTGATGCCGCGGCGCTCGAGCTCGCCGACCCAATCGGTCGGCTTGGCACCTTCATCCATTCCGATAGCGCAGGCATCCTCGCCTCGTGCGCCGCAAACCAGCGCGCGCACACCCGACCACGGTACAGCGCCAAGACACATCGCACAGGGATCTGTGCTGGTGACCAACTCACAGTGAGGCAAGCCCGGCGCACCAAGGTCATAGTTCTTCATCCGTTGCTGGGCGATACTCAACGCCACAATCTCAGCGTGGGCACTAGAGCAGTTCTGCGCCGTAACCCTATTGACGCCGGGCGCGACCAGGGCGTGCGTGGAGAGATCAAAAACGGCGGCAGCAAAAGGACCTCCTGTCCGCTCTTCGATATTGCGGCGGGCCAGCCCGATCACGAACTCCATCCGTGCCTCGGGTGTCGGCATCGGGGTGATGGCCGTCGAGGTGCACACCTCGGTGAGCCACGCCGGAAGCGAGAGCGAAAGCGACGGATACGGAATCATGGGCTGGATGTCTCCTCGTCGGGCGGGGGCAGGGTGATGCTCTCCCGGCGACACAGTCCTTCGCGCTCGGTGTCACCGGCCTTGAAGCGAATGCGGAACAACCGATCATTCTCCGCCTCAAGGATACGAATCGTGGCGCCACGCTGCAGCACGCCGATCAGCCGCGTGTATCGCTTGGGATCGAATACCGGCAAGCGTTTACGCACCACGTAGTCCTGGGGTTTAAAGGGAGGCGGGGGCTCAAGTTCGGCGGGGTGATTAGCCCAAGCGCCCACCTGATCCCGTCTGGCTGCCTTCTCGGCCAGGCGCAGGCGGCCCCAGTGCCGGGAGGACGGTTTCCCGCTCGGCAGTTCGACCGACATGCCGTAGATCCGTGCCAGACCGTTGCGGACGAGGGCTTCAGAGAGAAAGCCCATCTTGGTTTCGAGCATGCCGAAGTAGCGTGGCCGGTCACTGCGTCCGCGCGCATCCACACGCTTCGTGTGAACGGTGAACGGCTTGGCCAGATAGGTTCGCGTGAATGTGGCCGCTTCCCGGCCCAGTTTTACGGTCTGCTTGCGGTTGAGCCCCCAGTACTCGGCCTGGTCGTCCACCCGGTCGGGGAAAGAGAGGTCCGTTTCGGGGGCGTCCACAAAGTAGAGTCTGAAAATATAGTGTCGGCGGCCGCACTTCACATGAAAGCTGTCGCCGTCATTGAAGTCATGCGCAAGAAGGTGGCAGTCGTCGTAGCGATACCACTTAGCGTCAGAGGAGGTCGGGGATAAGCAGAGGGTTAGGGCCGTCAGGATGCTGATAGCCTTGAATCCGGGGTGCTGCATCGTTAACTGCTCCATGGAGGTGCATTGTGCCCATCTTCGGAGGAAGGTAAAGAGTCGATTTTTCTCTCTCGCATCCGTCCGTCCTGAGTGACGATGTGTCACCCTTCGCCCAACAAATGCCCCACGGGCACTTACACAGCTCTGGAGATCTGTTTATACTCCGTAAGAATGCAGAAAGGATCTACGTATTGGGCGTAGCCGCCGGCACCGATCACGCGGTGGCGATCCGTTCTGACCAGTCATTGGTTTCGTGGGGCAGCGACTATTGGGGGGAAGTCAGTGCAACCCCCATGCTCACCGATGCGAGCGCCGTGGCTGCCGGTGATGACTTCAGCATGGTGTTGCGTGCCGACGGTTCTGTCCTACAGTGGGGCGGCAACACAAACAGCCCTGCCCCCGTGCCGCTGGGTCTTGGACCGGCGATCAAGATTGCGGCAGGCGGCGATGCCCGCCTCGCCCTCTTGCCCGTCCTTGACTCCGATCCCAATTCATGGGATACAGACGCCGACGGCATGCCGGACGGATGGGAATTCGAGCACGGCCTCTCCCTGACAGAGCCGGGAGGCACGAACGATCTGGATGGGGACGGGTTGAGCAACAGCAATGAGTTCGTTTATGCCTGCAACCCGCGCCAGCTGGATACCGATGGGGACGGCCTCACCGACATGTTCGAAATCGAGAACAACTACGACCCGACCGATGGCACCACACCCGATCCCAACTCCGATGCCGATCAGGACCAGCTTACGCTGCTCCAGGAGATGCATCAGGGCACCGATCCGTATTCAAGCAATACGGACGGAGACGCTCACAGCGACTATGTAGAGGTGAATAACCCGGCTCAGTTTCTCTCCGATCCCGGCGATGCTACGGATCTCGGCGAGCATTCGCAATGCAGCTACGTCACCATCAGCGTGGACACGCCGCCCTCGAATGTCACCGTTCTGGTCGAGATGAAGAATCTGGCCACCGGCGCGGTTCGCCGCCACATTAATCCCGCTGCGTCTCTTGCTTTTGCGGTTGTAACCAATCGCGCCTATGTGTTTAACATTGTAGCCGCGAACGCTGAGGGAGCCGGGCTGGGCCAGCCGCTGGCGCAGGGGGTCAACTGGACGATCACGCCCGGTCCGGGACTGACCATCAATGGAGGCACAGGCCCAGTGAGCGGGTCGGTCAATACCGGTGCAGGATCTGCACCGATCAGATTTCCCGCACCAGACTTGAGATTCTCGCCGAGCTCGACCTCTGTGGAAGCTCCCGGTGTGGAAGTGGACCTGCTTGGCTTTCTCAGTGTGAGCGACGCATCGGGACTTGTCTGGATGATATCAGATGTCATGGGATCGGATCTGGCTTCGACATGCACAGTCGATGAAGAGGGTGTCCTCTTTATAGGCGGGTGTGGGGGCGCTATAGAGGTTGGGGTTGGTATTGAAGAGGGCGTTGTGCAGGACACGCTACATATCGGCAGCTGCTGCCCGGAAGCGCCATTGCTCTTTGCCTCGCATGCATGGACCTCGAATGGAACGTCTGATGTCTGCGCTGAGTATGACGGATGCGGGGTACCGGAGATCGCGTCCTGGGATCTTGTTGTGATTGAGGGCGACGGTTCCGCGAGCCTGGATGGCTGTACGCTCAGTTTCGGCGACAACGGCGGCGGACAGTATCGGGCCGTACCCACGCCAGTAGACCCCGAAGTTGAGATGGAAGACCAGACCAACTGCGTGATCAGCTTCGCGATCGAGCAGGAGGATCAGGTGCACAGCATTGACGATCCATCGGCCATGTTGAACCTGGTTTCCGGCAGCTACCCCTCCAGTCCCTGCACTTGGACCAGCACACCCCAAGGCCTCAGCGGCTACGGCCAAGGTACAATATACACATATGATCCCAGCGCGTCAGAGCTCGGCGTTTACACCGTCACCTGTATAGCGGGCAACGTCTGCGAGGCCTTTGTTGAGCGTACGGTAAGCATCATTAAGGTCGAC
>JAOZSS010000234.1 GCA_029939545.1 Kiritimatiellia bacterium
GTGCTGGGTGTGGGTGCCGGTTACCAGAGCGGAGCCCACAAGATCGACCTCGCTTACTCGTACAGTATCACCGAGGATCGGACTATCGATGCGCCCGACGATCCCACGGCACCTGATATATCAGGAACGTATGAGATGGAGCCGCATCTCGCTTCCCTCACCTACGGATACCAGTTCTAGGAATGGAAAATGATTGCCGCCGCCGCACACAAGGTACTGGTCATTGACGACGAGTTGGGGCCGCGTGAGAGTATCCGCTTCCTGTTGAAAAGGGAGTACGAGGTCCTGTGTGCGGAGTCGGTGGATCAAGGGGTCGCGATGATGCGCGAGGCGAACCCCGACCTCATCATCATGGACATCCGGATGCCGCGCAAGAGCGGCATTGAGGGTCTGCGCGAGATTCGCGAATACGACAAGCATGTCTCTGTCGTGATGCTTACGGGCTATGGTGCCCTCGAGACGGCGCAGGAAGCGCTGCGCCTCGGGGCGACGGACTATCTCAGCAAGCCCTTTGACACGAACGAGATGTTGCGGGCGGTGAAACGCTACGTGGATCGCACACGTGCGGAACGCCGCCGGGTCGGGATGCTGGAAGATCTGCGGGAGGTCAACACACGACTGGTGAACGATCTCGCCAACAAGGACCAACAAGCATCGATGGCCCAGTCGACCGCCGAGATCGCGCACGACATGCGCAATCCGCTGATGATCGTCAGCGGCTACGTTGAACTGCTCACGAACCAGCTCGAGGATGTGAGGGAAGAGGTGGGCGATCGCCTCGGTTCAACCGATGATTACCTGGAGGTCATCGGCCAGAACGTACGTCGCTGCTGTGAGCTTGCGCATATGTGGCAGAAGTACGGCAAAGCCAAGCTCAACGAGTTCGGCCCCACTGCGGTGGCAGATATCATTGAAGATATTGTAATGGGTGCGGCCCCATTGGCTGCGTCGGAAGATGTCGATATCAACTACGACCTGCAGCCGGGTGATGCCGTGATCAATGGAAATAAGGCGCAGCTTCTGCGGGCAATCCACAACGTGATCGCCAATGCGATTCAGGCCGTGACACCACCGGATGGACATGTGCAGGTGACCTGCCGGAAGCACGAAGTGACGGTGGATATCGTCGTGGCCGACAATGGCTGCGGGATAATGCCGGAGGTACTGGACCATATTTTCGAGCCCTACTACACCACGAAGGAAGCAGGCAAGGGTACGGGACTTGGCATGGCCATCACCCATCGTATTATCGAAGAGCATCACGGCCGAGTGCAGATCGACACCCAGCCTGACGAAGGCACCACGGTGACCATACAGCTGCCCCTTGAGGGTGTCGCCGTATCTTCCGCCGCTTAGCCCACCTAGTCCGCCGTGAAGACCACGGCACCGTAGCCGACCACCCAGTTGCCGCGGCTTTCAGGATGGTCGTCACCGCTGTTCCTATATCGCAGGAGTGTCCCCGCAGTACAGCCCTGTGCATGTGCATAGTCCATGGCCGTAAGCACGGGTCCAATACCGCAGCAGACCTGGTTTCGGTAGCCCCAGCTCTTGGCCAGGCCCGTGCTGTCGAGCGTGGTGATCCGCTCCAGCGTTCGATGGTCGGTCGCGGTGACCTTGTCATAGTCGGCATCGTGCAGCAGGTCCGTGCTCGCGACCACCAGTAGCTTGTGTGTGCCGGACAGGTCCTCCAGCGCTTCGAGCAGTTCCTGGCGCGTACGAGCATCATGATCGCCGATGATGCCGACGATCAGTGGCGTGTCAGGAAGTGCGGCTTGCACGAACGGAATCTCGTTTTCGGCTGAGTGTTCTCCCCGGTGTGGTCGGGAGTCCAGGCTGATGCGGGACCTCCCCTTGGCCATTCGTGCCGCGGCGGCTGTGTTGACGACGGCATCCCCCATCGGCGAACGGATGATGTCGGCGTCGAGAAGTGCGACGCCCGGGGCCGCACCGCGGTGCGAGAATCCCAGCACGACGACGATGTCCGGCGCCAAGCCGACTTGGGCCGTATCGCGGATGGCGCGGAACGTATAGCCGGCCACCGGTCCGGAGTAGACATAGCCGGCATGCGGCGCAATAGCTGAGACGATGCGGCCGGTCACACTGCTCGCGCCGGCTGCGTCGATATACGCGTCTACCTCACGGCGCAGGTCGGCAGGATCGGACGGGAACCAGCGGCCATCGCCCAGCGTGACATGCACGCGTGTTTCCGAGTTCGGTTTCATTCTGACCTCCCCATGTAGATTACCGGTTAGGGCGAAGACAACGAGGCTGCCCAGGAAGAAGCCCGATCGTCCGGCTGGGCAGAGCCGGGACAGGATCCCGGCAGCGGGTTCCTGTCTATGGATCGGAGGCATCGTCAATTCTCCCGTCAATCGCGTCGTGTCCTTTCCTTATGTCGCTCCCACAGGCTATTCCCTGTAGAACTCGATCACGGCTTCCAGTTGCAGCGCCTCATCGACGGCCTTCTGCAGATCCGGCATCATATCCTCCATCAGAAGCTGCATCTTCTCCATGGTGGCAAGGCTGAGCCGGGGCTGCTTCTTTAGGTATTTCTGCCCGATTGGCGACTCATAGAATGCGATCAACCCCTCCAGTTCGTCCAGGTCAAGCACGTCGGCATAGATGTCGATGAATATGCCCTTCATATGCTTCCAGGAGAACTTTTCCATGGAAACGCCCATGCTGACTTCAACCGCCTTGCGTGCGTTGGCTTTCTCCAACTCAGGCAGATCCTGGTTGTCGATCATGCCGATGGCCATGGTCATGGCCTGCTTCATGGCCTGATCATACGTTTGGTCCATGTTGAATAGCTCTAGTAGCTTCTCAGCCGCAGCTCGACGCAGCACCTTGTCTTTGGCCGAGGCCGCCACCTCTTCAGCTATCAAAGGCCAAGCCATCCCCAGCATCACCAGGATCAGTATTAACTTGCGTGACATATCTTTCTCCTTCCCCCTCTGCATGTGCAGCGCATCCGCCGCGATCTTCTACGTTTAAACGTCACTCAGGTTAGCGTGCAGCGGACCGAATGGCAAGCGCCACAGAGCGTCTCATCCGCGTTTGTGGCGCGCTTTATGCTCGCTCCACCCCTGCCATCCTGAGATACTCTCACGCACTATTTGGTCATGAATCGACGGTTCGTTCTGAAGGGTGGCGAACGGCTGGTGAACGGTCATCTCAGGAGCGAAACAGAGGACGTGAAGTGCTTTAAGAAACATGAGCTTTCGGACGGGTCGCACCCGGATACACCTTTCCGACCAGTACAGCGATACAACGGATACGGACCCGGAGACGGCGGAGCGGACATCCAAGATGTAGAATGTCGAGATCCTCCGCATCCTTCGTGACGTAAGTAGCAAGATGTCTCTGGAGATCGATCAGTGTTTCGAGAGGGTGTAACCGGTCTTCCGCTCTCACTCATGCGACTAAGCGCCCCCCATATATT
>JAOZSS010000053.1:0-2141 GCA_029939545.1 Kiritimatiellia bacterium
ACGATTAATGGTCCGTCCCTTATTTACGCGATTAATGGTCCGTCCCTTATTTACGCCAAAACTCCTGTAGAGGTGAATTAAGGGGGAGGCCTACAGCGGAGTTCCCTTCATAAATGCCTCTCTTTCAGAAGCATAGGAAGTGGTGGGCGATACAGGACTCGAACCTGTGACAACCTGGGTGTAAACCAGGCGCTCTAGCCAACTGAGCTAATCGCCCGCCTTCGTCCCGCCTCCGGCGGTGCTTCGCCGGGGCAAGCCCGATTCCTCTTACGAACCGAGAACGAGGGATGGTAGTGGACGGGGCGGCGGGCATCAAGTCCGGATTCTACTTGGTGCGGGTTGGGGGGCGTGATAATTTTCGGTTTCCACTTGGAGACGCAATATGGGCGAGAAGCTGAAGATCGGGGTTCTGGGATCGGGTAGCGGCAGCAATGCGCAGTCGATTGTCGACGCCATTGCAGCCGACACATTGGATGCCAAGGTGGTGTGCGTGCTGACGGATGTCGAAGACGCCCGCATTCTCGAACGTGCGGCCAAGCACGGCATCCCGGCCCGGTACATCAGCGGCGCTCCGTACAAGACCAAGTTGGAGGGCGAGGCGGAGCAGGAGTATATCCGCGTCCTGAAGGCGCATGGCGTCAACTGCGTGGTTCTGGCCGGGTTCATGCGCATCGTGAAGTCGGCGATGCTGGCCGCTTTCCCGAACCGCGTCCTCAACATTCATCCCGCACTGCTACCCGCCTTTCCAGGCGTAGCATCCTGGAAACAGGCGCTCGAGTACGGCACACGTGTGGCGGGCTGCACAGTCCATTTCGTCGATGAGAACACCGATACCGGTCCGATCATTGTGCAGAGAGCCGTTCCGGTCGAGCCGGGCGACACACCCGAGACGCTGCATGCCCGTATCCAGGTCGAAGAACACAAGGCCTACCCGGAAGCCCTGCGTCTTCTCGCGGGAGACCGCCTCAGAATCGTCGGTCGGCGGGTCGAGATCCACCCGGCGCAATAGCGCCGGGAAGTACGAACATTCGAACAGCCGAGCAATCGAACTACGAACAAGAGACTCCGCTTCAGCATGTGTTGCCTCAGCCCGGCGTTTCTCTTCCTCTCTATTTCGTAGTTCGGCTGTTCGAATGTTCGGCTGTTCGTATTTCTCTCTCTTTTTCCTATTTACAGGGTGGACGCGGGCGCACAATTGGCCTACTATCCCACGTTCCTATTTTGTTAGGGAGCACTGGACACTAATGAGTAACACGGACAAACAACTGATTTTGGGCCTGCCGAAGGGCAGTCTCCAGGAATCGACCTTCATGATCTTCAAGAAGGCCGGGTTCCATATCCGCACCAGTTCGCGGTCGTACCTGCCGACTATTGATGATCCGGCACTCGATTCGCGCCTGATTCGTGCCCAGGAGATCAGCCGCTATGTCGAACATGGCGTGCTGGATGCAGGCATTACCGGGCACGATTGGATCGTCGAGAATGGCTCCGACGTGGTCGAGGCCTGTGAATTGCTCTATGCCAAGCAGGGATTCCGCCCGGTCCGCTGGGTGCTTGCCGTCCCCGAAAACTCGCACATCCAGTCGGTTAAGGATCTTGAAGGCAAGCGCATCGCCACGGAGGCGGTCGGGCTGACCGAGCGCTACCTGGCGGACAACGGCGTGAACGCAGCCGTCGAGTTCTCATGGGGTGCCACCGAGGTGAAATGCCCCGAGCTGGTCGATGCGATCGTGGAGCTGACCGAAACGGGCTCTTCGCTGCGTGCCAACAATCTACGCATTGTCGAAACGGTTATTGAGTCTACCACCCGGTTCATTATCAACCGCGCCGCATGGGAGGATACCTGGAAGCGCAACAAGGTTGAGCAGTTGGCCTTGCTTCTAACCGGCGCGCTCGCTGCGGAGAGCAAGGTGTTACTGAAGATGAACGCGAAGGTGGGTGACGTGGAGATGCTGACCGGCATCCTCCCCTCACTGCATGCACCCACGGTCAGCCACTTACAGGAGACCGACTGGGTTGCCATCGAAACGGTTGTGGAAGAGAAAGTCGTGCGGGAGATTATTCCGCAACTGAAGAAAGCTGGGGCGGAAGGCATTATTGAGCTGCCGCTAAATAAAGTCATCGCCTAACTGCAGGCAAGG
>JAOZSS010000053.1:2151-12904 GCA_029939545.1 Kiritimatiellia bacterium
GCTGGGGGGGATGGAATTTTTGAGCTGCCGATCAACAAGGTAATCGCCTTGGAAAGGGAGAAAACACGTGGGTTCCATTAAGAAAAAGCGACTCAAGAAGATATCGAAGCACAAGTACCGTAAGCGTAAGCGTGCTGATCGACACAAGAATAAGTAGTCTCCTCTCTTGCCGTTAACAACCGTCGCGGGCGGGACGCTATTCGTCCCGTCTCGGCGATAAGGCATGCCGCTATGCGGGCTCGCATTGTACTCTTTGGCGCGCTCATGCTGGTCGGCGGATGCCGTACTCATCGCGCGACCACCTCGGGGCCGTCCCCGCTGGTGCTTAGCCCGGCTGAGCAGGACACCGCCGCCGCGATGGCGCACTTCGCGCTGGGCTCTTACTACGAGCAAGACCGCGGGGTCAACTCTCCGGACGCCATCCGTGAGTTCGAGCTGGCGTCGGAGTACGACCCGGGACGGCACCGCATCCACTCCAAGATCGCTGTCGGCTACCTCGTGCGGCGTCAGCCGTCCAAGGCGGTTGCCGTGCTCGAGGAGTCCTGTCGTCGTAACCCCGGCGTTCTCAAGCCCCTTGTTGACTTGGCCATAACCTGCCAGATTGCGGGCAAGCTAGACCAGGCGCTTGGCTCTGTCAAGAAGGCCATTGCTCTGGTCCCCTCCGAAAGCGCGCTCTATGCGACGGCGGCGAAGATCCATATACATCGCGAAAATGATGAAGCAGCGATCGACGTGCTGCAACGTGGTCTCGATGCAGCCTACAGCAAGGACCTGGTCAACCTGATCACCACACGGGGCCAGCAGTTGCTTGGCTTACAGAACCTGGAAGGCGCATTGCGCTACTTCATCGTCCTGCGCGATGACGGCCGCGAGGTCGTGTCCCCTGCGCTGCACAACCTGATCGGCCAGATCTACCTCGAGACCAAGCAGCCCGAGTTAGCGGCGGCCGCGTTCCACCTTGCAGGCAAGGGATCACACCCGCCACCCGAGACGTTCATCAAGCTGGGGGCAACCCAGATGTTCCTGGGCCGCGAGGAAGCAGCCGTGGCATCCCTCGAAAAGGGCCGCGCCATGTACCCGAAAAACACGCGCCTGCTATTCTCGCTCGCGCTGGCCTACAACGCCGTTGAGCAAGTTGAGGATGCGTACCTGACACTGGTATCGATCAAAGCACTAACCGATCCCGATCCCGCCAAGAAACTCTCCATGGAATTCTACATTACGTACGGCGCCACGGCGGACCACGCCGGACGGACGCTCGAGGCCGAAGAGGCCTTTAAAAGATGTGTCGAGCTCTATCCCGATGCCGACCAGGCCCTTAACTACCTGGCCTATCTCTGGGCCGAGGCCGATGATAACGTGGATCAGGCCATGGACTACGTCACGCGCGCCCTCAAGATTGAGCCGGGAAACGCCGCCTACATCGACACGCTGGCATGGGTCCATTACCGTAAGGGCAATTACACGGCGGCGCGGGACGAAATGAAGAAGGCGCTTGAGATCATGCCCGATGATCCCGTCATCAACGAACACATGGGTGACGTGTACGATGCGCTGGACGATCCCGAAAAAGCACGGCATTATTGGTCCCACAGCGTGATGCAGGATCCCGACAACCGATTTGCCGTGTGGAAGTTGGGGGCCGCCGGGACCGACGTGGCCCCTATCCTGCGCCGGGCTCGCAAGGCACAGAAGCGAAAGATGAAAGAGCAGGACTGACCTCACGATGACAGCGCAGCGCCCTACAGCCATTCACCAGTTTGTTGCCGGGTTCAGCAACGGGGATGCCATCAGCAATGAGTCCCGCGTACTTCGGGGGTGCTTCCGCGAGTGGGGTTTTCAGTCCGAGATCTTCTGTGAAACAAAGCGTATTCTCCCCGAACTGCGGCAGGATGCGCACGACGTGAGCACCTGTAATCCCGGACCATCCGATGTGGTGCTGCTCCATCTCTCCATCGGCTCCCCTGTGAATGAGGCGTTTCGAGCGCTTCCATGCCGCAAGACGCTCCTCTACCACAACGTCACGCCACCCGAGTATTTCCGCGCCATCAACCCCCAGACCGCCGACAGCCTCGCGCGCGGACGCGACCAGGTTAAGGCGCTCGCCGGGGTAGCCGAGATCAACCTGGCCGACAGCCATTTCAACGCACAGGAGTTGGAGGCGTTCGGCTACACCGACGTTCACGTACTCCCGCTCGTGCTCGATCTTGACAGACTCGTCGGGGCACCTGACCGCCGCGTCAAGCGCCAGTTTGGTGATGGGAGGACCAATATCCTCTTTGTCGGCCGCTGTGTGGCCAACAAGTGCATCGAGGACTTGATCGGTACGATCGCCGTGTACACGAAGACCGTCGATTCGAACGCGCGCCTGATCCAGGTCGGCTCGTACGCAGGCAGTGAACCCTACTACGCCTTTCTTCTCGCCCGCTGCCGTGAGCTGGGACTCGATGCCGAAGTACATCTGGCCGGCTCGGTACCCCAGGCCAAGCTCAATGCCTACTACGAGGTGGCCAACGTATTCCTCAGCATGAGTGCCCACGAAGGATTCTGCATCCCATTACTCGAAGCGATGGTGCATGACCTGCCCGTGATCGCGCATGGCACGGCCGCCGTACCTGAAACGCTCGACGGCGCCGGTGTGGTGTTCAAGGAGAAGAACTTCGAACTCGTTGCCGAGACCATCGGTCGTGTCGTATCCGATGCTGCGCTCCGCAATGCTATCATTGCAGGTCAGCGCGAGCGCCTGGACCGGTACCGCGGCCGCGATCTGGAGTCGGAGCTGCGCCAGCATCTCGAACCGTTCCTTTCGGCATAGGGCCGGAAGTCGGAAGTCCCTCCTTCGCTAAAGCTTCGGAGGGAAGGCGGAGGTCGGAGGTCGGAAGTCCGAAGTCGGCAGTCTCAGGTATGAATGATGGATACACTTCAGACAATCGGTGAAACCGCGTTGATAAAGCGCCTCGTCGGTCGCCTTGCGACTGGCCGTGATGTCGTCGTGGGACCGGGAGACGACTGCGCGGTTGTGCGGGCCGGTGACGAGGACTGGCTGCTGACATCGGATCCCATTATTGAAAGCGTTCACTTTACAGCGGAGGCGGAACCTTCTCAGATCGGGCACAAGGCCGTGGCTCGCGCCCTGAGCGACATCGCCGCCATGGGCGGTGCTCCGCGGTGGGCGGTAGTGGACGTGGTGGCACCGGGCGACACGGACGTGGAGCGGCTTGAGGCCATCTATGATGGCATGGCCGCCACGGCCGCCGCGCACGGACTTTCCATCGTCGGCGGCGACGTCGCTTGCGGTCCGGCCCTTGAGCTGCATGTCTTTGCCGTCGGCAGCGTTCCCCGTGATGGTGCCGTGTTGCGTTCGGGCACCGCGCCCGGCGATGCGATTTTTGTGACCGGCGAACTGGGAGGCAGTCGCATCGGGACACACCACCTCACGTTTGAGCCGCGCCTGCGCGAAGGGCAATGGCTCCGCGAGGGCGGCTGGGCAACGGCCATGTGCGACATCAGTGATGGCCTCTCAACCGATCTTCGCCACCTGACGGAGGCGAGCGATGTGGGCGCTGAGCTGCAGATTGATGCTATCCCATGTTCCGAAGCCGCCATGTCTGCCGACGATCCCGTGACGCATGCCCTGGGAGATGGTGAAGACTTCGAGCTGCTTCTTACCGTGCCGGCGGACAGGGAGAACGATCTTCTCAATGCATGGAGCAGAGAACTCAGCGTAGCGTGCACACGTATTGGCACAGTCACGGCAAGCGGACAGGTCGTGGGAGTAGATGCAGCCCGTACCCACACCACCTTGTCCGCGACGGGCTACGATCATTTTTTTGGGGACAGAAGTTGATCATGGAAGAAATCGTCTCACACAGTCCTGCCGACACACACCGCCTTGCAGCGGAGATACTGGTCACGCTGCCCGACCGGGCCGTGTTAGCGCTCTACGGCGACCTCGGCAGCGGAAAGACCTGTTTTGTGCAGGGCCTGGCCGCGGCCATGGGCATCACGGAACCCGTCACCAGTCCCACCTTCACACTCGTGAACGAGTACAAAGGGAAGGCGCTCCTGACACATGTCGATCTGTACCGGCTGACCCACCCGGATGAAGCACTGGCGATGGGCTTCGAGGAGCTTGTTGAGTCGGACGGCATCACCGCCATTGAGTGGGCCGAGCGCGCGGATGGGCTCCTCCCGGCCGGCACCGTACACCTCCGTTTCCGGACGCCCGAGGATGGTAAGACGCGGGTGATCACCATCGAGGAGAGTTGAGACCTCCGGTAGGGCGCGCACTCCGAGCACGCCCTACCTGGCCTTGGGCGCGTCTCGAATCACGGTCAGCAGCTCCCGGGTTGCCTGCTCCACGTCCGGTGCATCCGTGACGGCAGTCACCAGCGCGATGGTCTCCGCCCCGGCCTCGACCAGTTCAGGAATGTGATCGCGCTTGATGCCGCCCATCACGGTAAACGGCAGGGTCACAGAGGTCGCGATTTTGCGCAGGCCGTCCAGCCCCAGATAGTCATCGGTCCAGACCTTCGTGTTGGTCGGAAAGATCGGCCCGATATTCACGTACGATGCCCCTTCACCGATTGCATCTTCCGCCTCGGCCACCGAGTGCGTGGAGGCACCGATTACGAGGTCGGGGACCACGTCGCGCGCAGCAGCTATCGGCAGATCATCCTGGCCCAGGTGAACGCCATCTGCACCGATGGCGAGGGCGACATCGATGCGGTCATTGATGATAAGGAGCGCACCCGCCTCGTTTGTCATACGCCGGGCTTCGATGGAAATCGCGTACAACTCCCGCAGCGGCATCTCCTTCTCGCGCAGCTGCACCAGCTTGACGCCCCCCCGTAGCGCGGCCTCCAGGACGGCCAACGTGGTGCGCCCGCGGGAAAGCGGTTGGGAGGTCACCAAGTAGAGTCCGGCTTTCCGGAAGCGGGCCATGCGCTTATCGTGAATGCTCATCAGTTGCTACTGTAGGTATCTTCGAGATGCTTGATCTCATCGCGGATGCGAGCGGCATCTTCGTAACGCTCATCCTTGACTGCCTTCTGGAGTTGGCGCTCAAGCAGTTCGCGCGGGGTCAGGCGAGGCCGTCCCTTGGGATCCTTCACATGGCCACCGTCGTGAGCGTCCTTGCTGATTTCCGGAATGCGCCCGGCTTCAGCCATGACATCCTCGGCCACAAATAGCGGGGACCCAACACGCAATGCCACCGAGATGGCGTCGCTGGGACGGCAGTCGAGGCGGACGGTCTCCCCGTTACACTCCAGCACCAGCTCTGCGTAGAACGTGCCCTCTTCGATTTTGACGATCTCCACCCGGTGCAGGCGGCATTCCAGAAGATCGAGGAGATTCTTGAGCAGGTCGTGCGTGAGCGGCCGTGGCACCTTGACCTCGTTGACGTGGATCGCGATCGCCTGCGCCTCGGCGGCACCGATGAATATCGGCAGCGTGCGTGCATCGTCCAAACACTTCAAGAGCACAACAAATCCGAGGTTCGACAGAAAAAGCTGATCAACCGTTACCGGGATCATGTCCGGCCTCCTCACGTCTCTGTCAGGACATCTGCGACACCACCGATTGTCTCGACCTCAAGCAGCTTCTCCCGCACCGCCGGGCACATCAGCGCACGTCCCAGCTCACCCAGGAACTGGGTGTGTTGTGAAGCCTGGGTAATGGAAGAAACAACCATGACAAACAGAGTGGATGGCTGTCCGTCCAACGCCTTAAAATCAAAGCCCTCGGGTTTTAACCCGAACGCGGCGACGAGCTTGGGCACCGTAGTGCTTTTGCCATGCGGCAGTGCCACGCCGTTCGCCAGGCCGGTCGACATGGTGGCCTCGCGGTCCATCACGGCCTTGAGCGCCTCGTCGCGGTCGGGGAGTTTCCCGTCCCGGTCGAGCGCATCGATCAGTTCCGCAATGATGGCGTCTTTCGTAACGCTCTGGAGGTGCGGGATAAAGGAACTGCTCCGCACCTCCGCCTCGAAATCAATCCTGTCGTCCATAGATCTGAAATCCGACTGTTAAGCCGTCAGTTCTTCGATCGTTTCGATCAGCTTCCCCGGGTCCACTGGCTTATCGAGGAAGCGCGTGATCGGTAGGTACACATCGTCGATGTCGCGATTGGTGATCCTGCCGGGGAGATTCCCCTCCGTGTTCACACCCGAAAGCATGATAACGGGCTTCTCCTTGATGTTATCATGATGGCGAATGCTGCGCGCAATCTTGAATCCGGCCATGTCATCTTCGGGCAGCATGACGTCGAGGATGATCACGTCCGGATTGAACTCCCGGATCTTATCGTCCACTTCTCGCTCATCATACTGTGAGGCGACTTCGTACCCCTTAGCTTCCAGCGCGGCGGTCAACGCCATGACCAGATCGACATCATCATCGACCATATATACCTTCATGCACCTGCCCTCCTGAATGTGTTTTAGGTTGTGTAAATCAATCCGTGGCCAAGCATACCTTATGCCGCTCCAATAGCCACATCATAATCGGGCAATTTTTTCTCCCGATTGCTACCACGGCGCGGGAAGGTGGCGCGAGACAATCAGCGCCACGGTAAGTAGCAGGCCGAGTTTGAGCTGTAGCTGGGCCGTCGCCCCGTCCAGCGCCACAAAGGCTTCCGCATGGTGGCTACGGTCGATTCGCGCAAGCTTCAGGGCCGAGGGAAGGGCCAGCAAGGCGATCAGGGCCGAGAGAGGGGCGACCATCTCCACACCGGCAACCAGTCGGATCACAATGAAGCCGACAGTCAGGACAAAAGGCAACAGTACGAGGAGGTGGTGATAAACGCGGGAGCCCTGCTCGCCAAGCAATCCTGCGAACGTGCGGCATCCTTTTGCGCGGTCCGACTCAATATCGCGCCAGTTGTTCGCGTGCAGAATGCCTACTGTCACCAGGACAAGCGGTACACTCCACAGAATGGGCTGCCAACTGAACTGTTGGGCTTGCACCCAGTAGGTTCCGAATACCGGCAGAATGCCGAAGGCACAGAAAATGGCCGCGTCGCCCAGCCTTACATACTTAAAGCACAAACGCGCCGTCGTGTAGCCCAAAGCGATGATGGCTCCTATTACCCCCAGCAGGAGGACAACGGGTCCAGCCACTGTGGCGAGCGCCAGCCCACACGCTGTACCGGCCACCAGGCAGACCAGCGCCGCACGGAACGCCTGTCGCTCGGATATGAGCCCACGAACGACCGCTCCACTGGTTGGAAATACCTGTGTATCGAGTTCACGGCGATGGTCGTAACAGTCATTGAGGAGGTTGGCCGCCACCTGGAAAGAGAGCATCCCGCTCAGTGTGAGCAGAAATAGAATCCATCGGATCGGATATCCCATGTGATACGACACCGCGAGTCCCAGTAGAACGGCCACCACTGAAGCCGTAAACGAAAACGGCCGCGCCGCGATCAACCACTTTCGAATTCCTGTCACCGTTTGCTCCTGCTCACTCATACAGTATCTCCTTCTGCCGTTCACGACCGCGAACGTTCTTTTCAACAAAACACGCCTTCCCCGAGAAGGGATCCCGTTCGGTCCAGTACATCAGCGTCGAATAGGTCGATGGCGTGGGCGTGAACACCTGCACCTGTTCGGGTTTCACCTTGAGCTTACCCGCGCAGAAACCGCGCAGTGCCCGCATGTCCTTCTCTTCGCAGCCGGGATGCGCCGCGATGAGATAGTAGGTCAGGTACTGCTTCTTACCCAGTTGCTTTGTCAGCTCGTAGAACCGGTCGCGGAAGGCCAACAGTGAAAAGCTGCCCGGCTTGCCCATCTTATCGAGCACCGCATCTTCCGAGTGTTCGGGGGCAATCTTCATCTGGCCCGACACATGATGTTTCACGACCTCCCGCAGGTAGGCATCGCCGTGCCGTTCGTCCGCCATGACCATGTCATGCCGTATCCCCGACGCCACGACGACCCGCTTCATCCCGGGCACGCTCCGCAGCTTGCGTAGCAGTTGAAGCTGCGGCCCATGGTCGACGCCGAGCGCGGCACACATCTGCGGATAGAGACAGCGCGTATCAGGACAGCACCCCTTCCCCTCCAGCTTGCGCGCGCATTCGAACCCATACATGTTGGCCGTGGGACCGCCCACATCCTGGATGGCGCCCTTGAACTGCGGATGCACCGCCAAGGCGCGCGCCTCCTTCAAAATCGACGCCTCGCTGCGCCAGCGCACCTGCCGGCCCTGGTGCACAGCGATGGCGCAGAAGTTGCACTCCCCATAGCACCCCCGGTGCGTGGAGAGGGAGAACCGGATCGTATCCAGCGCGCGTACCGGACCTGCGTCCCCGTAGAAGGGGTGCACGTCACGCTCATATTCCAGACCGTACACGGCGTCCAACTCCGCCTGTGACAGGTAAGCGGCCGGTGGATTCTGAACCAGAAAGCGCGTATCCTGTTGCTGCGCCAGCGGACGGGCAGTCGCGGGATCGTTGTTTCGGTAGAACCCGTGGAACATCTCGGTGAAGACATCCCGATCCTCCTTCACGACGTTGAATGCGGGCAGCTCAAGGACATCGTCCGGCTTTGTGCGGGAGATGTAGCACAGGCCGCGAATGACCGTCGGATCCTCATCCGCCTTGAGCGCCGCCGCCAGCTCGACCACGGCTCGCTCCGCCATGCCGTAGAGCAGGTAGTCGGCCTTGGCGTCGAACAGAACGGACCTGCGGATCTTGTCGCTCCAGTAGTCGTAGTGCGCGATGCGACGCAGACTGGCCTCGATGCCCCCTAGAACGATCGGACACGTCTCCTTGAAATGGTTCCGGATCAGGTTGCTGTAAACGATCGCCGCGCGATCCGGCCGCCGGTCGTTGACGCCGCCGGGGGTGTAATCATCACGCTTGCGCCCGCGTCCGGATGCCGTGCGGTTGGCCACCATCGAATCGATACACCCGGCCGTCACGCCCCAGAACAGTTTGGGCTCCCCCAGGCGTATGATGTCATCGGCAGACGTCACGTCGGGCTGTGCAATAATACCGACGCGGTATCCGGCATCGACCAACACCTTCCCGACCACCGCCACCCCGATGAACGGCGAATCGATATATGTATCCCCTGTTACCAGGATCACATCCAGCGCATCCCAGCGCAGCTTGCGACATTCACTTTTTGTTGTTGGCAGAAACATGAACCCTTATCCCCTGCGCCACCACCGGGCCTGTCCCGGTGGCGGCCGATGACTCAGACTAAGCTCGACGGAACACCCCCAGCCGCCGAGCGGCCGGCGAGCCACCCGGTGGAGAAGGCGGCCTGAAGGTTGTAGCCGCCGGTATTGGCCTGTACATCCAGCAGTTCTCCGGCCACGAAGAGTCCGTCGCACACGCGCGAGGCCATGCGATTCGGATCGATCTCGTTGGTGTCGACGCCGCCGGCGGTGACAATCGCTTCCTCGAACGAGCGATGTCCTGTCACGCTGAGGGGGAAGGCTTTCAGCCAGCATCCCAGCCGTTTGCGGTCATGGGCCGAGACGGAACGGCCCAGTCGGTGCGCCGGCATACCCAGTTTCTGCAGGCATACGCCAACGAGCGGTTTGGGCAGCAGTCCGCGCAGCAGGCTTCGCATCGGCTCCTCGGCTCTGGCCTCCAAGTCGCGCTGTAGGCGCCGATCCAGCTTCTCGCTGTCGAGCGCCGGTTTTAGATCGATCACAAGGTCTGCGCTGCATCCTGACTGCACCGCCTCGACGGCCTCGCCACTGAGCGTCATAATCACGGGACCGGTCACCCCAAATTTGGTGAAGAGAAGTTCACCGAACGCCTCGCGTCGTTTGTCACCATCCACCAACACCGTTGCCCGCACGTTGCGCAGTGAGAGCCCATCAAGCCGCGCCGCCGTATTCCCATCAATCTCGAGAGGTACCAGGGCCGGGCGCGGCGGAACGATCGTGTGCCCAGCGGTCCGGGCAAGGTCGTAGCCATCGCCGGTGGAACCTGTCGCCGGGTAGGACTTGCCGCCGGTGGCCAGTATCACAGCGTCCGCGCGTAGTGTGTCGGCCCCGCATTGCACACCCGCGATGCGTCCAGTTTCGAGCAGCAGCGCGTCGGCACGGGTACGGCAGTGCGAGATCACACCACTGCGGATGACCCACTGAACGAATGCGTGAACCACGTCCGGCGCCCTGCCGCTGACAGGAAAGACCCGACCACCACGCTCGGTCACCAGCGGCACACCATGCGACTCCAGGAACGCCACGAGGTCGGCACTGAAGTAGCGTTCAAAAGCAGGGCGCAAGAAAGGGCCTGTGGTGCCGAAATGACTGATGAATGTTTCGCGCTCGGCCACGTTCGTGACGTTGCAACGGCCCTTCCCTGTGATGCTGAGCTTACGGCCCGAGCGCTGCATCTTCTCGATAAGCACGACCGCCGCGCCGGCTTCAGCCGCCTGGCCCGCCGCCATCAACCCCGCCGCGCCGCCGCCCACTACAATAATCTTTCTCGCTGTCACGCGGGTGATCCTGTCATTGCGACGGGGTCACGCGCAAGGTCAATGCGGGAGTTTCGGCTTCAAAATGCCGTACACGACAACACCCAGCAGGGTCGTTGCGATCGGCAGGAGGGTGCCACCGTAGCCGGCGCCGAGGAGCGCGTAGAGCGGACCGGGACACGCGCCGGTCAGTGCCCAGCCTCACTCCGCCTGATCAGTCAGGCAGCCCCGCAAGCCCAGTAACAGCGGAACGATTCTCGACAGTATCCGCTTGCCGTCATCAATCTGATGGACCTCAACCTGGGGTGTAAC